>NZ_JBRREG010000046.1:0-35076 GCF_056760155.1 Stenotrophomonas sp. STEN022 | reverse complement strand
ACAGGACGGGATAGCCCTCGCGTAGCACCTTGGTTGTGGTGAACGCAGCTAGGTTGGTCGGCTCTGAGAATGGCCAATCGGATGCTGGAAACGAATGTGGGTGTTCCTCGACTGAGTCCATTTGGGCTAACTCTGGAATTAAGCCGACTCGCGAAGCGAGTTCGGCTTGAATGAATGGTTAGGCATTGTTGGCATAGGCCAAGCAATGAACGATGACGGAATAATTCTCATTACCAGGCATCCAACCACTCACGATTTTCGACTCTACAAAGCCAATGGACTTGTAGAAGTCCAAGGCGGCCTCGTTGCCCTGCAATACCTCGATGCAAAGGCCTCCTGGGCGCTCTGCAAGAGCAGACCTCACCAGGAGGCCTCCGACCCCCGTGCGGTAATAGGCCGGATCTACGTATAGCCAGGTAAGCTCGTCCTGACTATAGGCTACGAAGCCGACGACAAACCCATCCTTATCAGCAACAAGAATGTCGTAGTCAAACAAATCCTCTCTTTCAGCGGCGACTTCCAGCGGCAGAAAAGCTTCCTGCAAGTTTGCTCCGCGCAGCTCATCCACGCGAGCTAGATCGTGAATCTCGGAGATGCGAGGCCAATCATCCTCATGATAGCTACGAATTCTCATACGATGCCTAACTCTGGAATTAAGCCGCGCCGCGTAGCGGCGTCGGCTTGAATGAACTGTTAGGCGGCTGTGGCCAACTACCGCCCTGACCAATACTGTCTTGCTTGTGCAACCCAACGCGAGCCGATCATGCCACAGCTCGCGGGATGGAGCTTGCCCGGGAAACCTTGCCGAGCGTTGCCGCCGAAGTGCGATGAAATGATTGCGGAAGACCAGTGAAGCGTAAGACGAAGTGGCGGGCCTACCGGCGCCAGGAACAGTTGGAACTGTTACCCGGAGACGACCGGTGACTTGCCGATGTTGCTGCCGAGACGAGAAGGGCCAGCCAACCCAACACACCGCCGCCTAACTCTGGAATTAAGCCGACTCGCGAAGCGAGTTCGGCTTGAATGAACCGTTAGGCGGCTGCAGCCAATTGCATAACCCATGGCCAACGCTGCCCTGCTTGTACAACCCAACATGAGCCGATCATGCCACAGCCCGCGGGACGGAGCTTGCCCGGGAAACCTTGCCGAGCATTGCCGCCGAAGTGCGATGAAATGATTGCGGCAGAGCAGTGAAGCATAAGGCGAAGTGGCGGGCTTGCCGCTGCCAGGAACAGTTGGAACTGTTACCCGGAGCCGACCGGTGATTTGCCGATGTTGCCGCCGAAAGAAGAAGCGCCAGCCAACCCAACGCACCGCCGCCTAACTCTGGAATTAAGCCGCGCCGCGTAGCGGCGTCGGCTTGAATGAACTGTTAGGCGGCTGTGGCCACTTACCGCTCCCCGGGCCAATGCTGCCTTGCTTGTGCAACCCAACGTGAGCCGATCATGCCACAGCTTGCGGGATGGAGCCTGCCCCGGAAACCTTGCCGAGCGCTACTGCCGAAGTGCGGCGAGATGATTGCGGCAGAGCAGTGAGGCGTAAGACGAAGTAGCGGGCTTTGCGCTGCCAGGAGCAGTTGGCGCTGCTGCCCGGAGCTGGCCGGTGACTTGCCGATGTTGCTGCCGAAACGAGAAGGGCCAGCCAACCCAACACACCGCCGCCTAACTCTGGAATTAAGCCGACCCGCGCAGCGGGTTCGGCTTGAATGAACTGTTAGGCGGCAACCACGCGCCACCTGCTTTGTAAAACACCGAACTGCATCTGTGCTTGGGCGAACGCGTCAGCGACTGATATGTGCCACGTGTCTCCGTTGAAGGAATCGCCCCCAAGGGGCGAAGAGCTAACAAGGAGATACCCTGACGATTCTTTGAAAATCCCCAAATGAACGGGAACGGTTGCACCGTTGACGATGGCAGAAAAGTCATCTATCTCAAAGGTGAGGATCTGCTCCATTGCCGCCTAACTCCGGAATTAAGCCGACCTGCGCAGCGGGGTCGGCTTGAATGAACTGTTAGGGCTCATACGGCGCCAGTAGTGAGTCCCAGAAAGTTGGAACCGGTGAGCCAAGGATGTTGGATAAGCCGACTTTAAGAGCAAGCTGTTCCTCCGCCGTAAGTGGGTTCTCCTCCAGCCCAACGGGATGCTCTCTGCGCCTTGTGTAAGGACGAACGAACTCGAGGGCGGCCAAGAATTGATGCCAGGAATCCGCGACTGGGGTGGTCTCCCAGTAGCCCATGCCATGCATGGCTGTATACACCGGCAATGATGCCTGGAACTGATCAATGAAGATCGGGTCGCCACATGCGGTTTCTCTGGCTAACACGAGCCAACTCTGATTCCAGTCAGGCCCTTCGTACCCGATTTGTTCTTCGGTTAGCGCGGCAAGTGAGAAGAACGCTATGCCACCTATGCCAAAAGAAAGGTCAGGTTGGGGGAGAAGATTTTTGGCTAGCGACGATGTGTCCATGAGCCCTAACTCTGGAATTAAGCCGACTCGCGAAGCGAGTTCGGCTTGAATGAATTGTTAGCGCCCATGCGGAGTTCTACACGTCTGACTTTGGACGACCTCATTCCGCACATCGAAGCCACCGGATGACTCATAGATACGGCTGCGAAGTGACCTAATTACAGCACGGTCACAAGCCCATATGCGGGAAGAGAGATTGATCTTGATGTTTGAAACTGTTCCATCCGGTAGAACATTGAATGACGCGCTGGCGGCGCAGGTTGTTTCGGGATTCGCAAACATGCAAAATTCTGGTGGAATAATGACGGGCTCCGAGCTCAGGAGCTTAGGTGGAGTGACGTTTCTCTCCGGCTTGTTGTCAAGTGAATCCTGAAGTGCGACCAGAAGCAGCATTGAGATGAGCATGGGCGCTAACTCTGGAATTAAGCCGACCCGCGAAGCGGGTTCGGCTTGAATGAACTGTTAGGTGCGTACTTGCAATTAGCGGAGTTGGGTTTTGCAAGCACAGCACACCTCAGGATTGAACACCGGAACATCCGGCTCTGGGAATGAGTCACAACTTGGGCAGCGATAAGCTCTGATGCCAAGATAGCCGCATGCCAAAGCTACGGCGAAGAGGCTGAAGGACAGAAAGGGCGAAAGGGAATTGAGGGAGCACAATAGCGCCGCTAGCGCGAGCAAAGCGGGCGCAGCACATCCAAGCCAGAGCCCTAAGCGGCGAGACCGTAAGAATGCCTGTTTGATCTGCTGAGGATCTGACATGAGCACCTAACTCTGGAATTAAGCCGACCCGCGCAGCGGGTTCGGCTTGAATGAACTGTTAGGCCTCAATGTCAGGCCCGATTTCCGACTCGTAAGCCATTGCTTCGTAGCCAAGATGGCCATCCTTTCGCACAAGGTGCACAAGACAGCCTGGTTCTCCATCAGGGAAGGTGAATCCCTGATCGAGCTGCACGACGTCGCCGATCCTTGGTTCCGTTCCATCCGGCGAAGTGAATCGCGACGATGGAATCTCGGCGATTAACGGTGCCAACGGTGGCTTCTTCATCGCGAAACATGTCCGGTGCGGGAGTCTTGCTCGAGGCCTAACTCCGGAATTAAGCCGACCCGCGCAGCGGGTTCGGCTTGAATGAACTGTTAGGCCTCATTGAGAACGGCCTGTCGAAACTGCTGCACGTAGGTCGTGCCGAGCCTTGGTTCGAGTCGCTCTACTGCTTGTAGTGCTTGGGCTACATCGAATGCTTGCCCGTCAAGCACCGAGAGCGCTTGATTGTGAAGAGAGTAGGCAAGCCATGCGGCATCACTCGCTGGGCTTTGCTCCTCGGGGTCGATGTGACTTGCAAGAAGAACCCGCAGGTTGAACAAGGCAACAGCTAGAAGGCGTTTCTCTAGATCGACTTGCTGGTCATCTGACATGAGGCCTAACTCTGGAATTAAGCCGACTCGCGAAGCGAGTTCGGCTTGAATGAACTGTTAGGCGGCTGCAGCCAATTGCATAACCCATGGCCAACGCTGCCCTGCTTGTACAACCAAATGCGAGCCGATCATGCCACAGCCTGCGGGATGGAGCTTGCCGGGGAAACCTTGCCGCGCGTTACCGCCGAAGTGTGAAGAAATGATTGCGGTGTGGCAGTGAAGCGTAAGACGAAGTGGCGAGCTTGCCGATGCCAGGAACAGCTGGAACTGTTATCCAGCGCCGACAGGTGACTTGCCTATGTTGCTGCCGAAAAGAAGAAGGGCCAGCCAACCCAATACGCCGCCGCCTAACTCTTAGTAGGCCGCCTAAAAGCGGTGTAAAACCGAGTATGCCAACTTTAAAGTCCGTTTTAAACGGAATTTATTGCCTTTGTAAACAAAGGCTTGCGACCTTTGGCGCGGCTTGTGATTACCTTCGCCCTCCGGGTTTAGTGCCGTTTCTTCACGGTGATATCGAATACACCCCTCTCCCGGCGGGCGTATTGGCGCTTGGAATGCCGTGATCGCGATGATTCTTCCTGCGGTCCATCCAGTCTGCATGACGAATCCGGAGTTGGCCAAGCGCTCCGCCACGCTTGCTCAAACCCTCACTCCACTTCCCGCACCCGCGCTAACTCCGCCGCATTCCGCAGCGCCTGCAGGAACCTCGCCAGCGGCGCGTTTTGTGGCTCGCCGTCACGCGTGTAAACCATTACCGGCCGTTGCCACGCAAACCCAGGTGCATCCAGCTTCACCCAATGCCCGGCAAGCAACTCGGCCTGCGCCAGACGGCTGGGTAACAAGGTGAGATAGCCGCCGTCGCGAATCATCGCGCGCATGAATTCCGGCGAGCCACTCTCCATCGTGTTGAGCGGTGGCTCCAGCCCGGCTTCGTGGAAGCGCTGCCGAAACGCGCCTTCGACAGCACCAAGTCGTCGGCCGAAAATCCAGGCCTGCTCAAGCAACTGTGCCGGGCAGATATCGCGTTGCCGCGCCAGCGGGTGGCGCACGCTGGCCAGTACGCGGTACTCGTCGTGCATCAGCACTTCGCTCTTGACGCGCGGGTCCGGGTCGCCATCTCCGAAGGTGTGCAGCGTGACTACCGCATCCAGCTCGCGTGCCAGCAGGTTGGGCAGCAGCTCGGGCAGAATGCCGCTGCTGACGTGGATGCCGATCTTTGGCCAATGCCGACGCAGCGCCAGCACCGCAGGTGCGACTAGCGAGCCGGCGGTACTGGGGCCGGTGCCGATGCGTACTTGGCCTTCGGCGCCGGTCTGCAGCTCCTGCAGGCGGTCCTCGAAGCGGCGCACGGCGTCGTGGGCAGGCTGGGCATGTTCCATCAGCAGGCGGCCGACGGCGGTGAGTCGGGCCTCGCGGCTGCCGCGTTCGAACAGGCGGGCGCCCAGCTGTTGCTCTAGCGCCTGGATGCCCTTGCTCAGGGCCTGTTGGGTGCGCCCGGTAGCCGTGGCGGCGCGGGTAAAGCTGCCGTGTTCGACCACGGACAGGAAGTAGCGAAGCTGGCGGAGGTCCATGGCGATACTTGATTACAACCAATGGTTGTGGATCGTACGCGAATTGGTTGGCGGTTGTGGGGGCAGGGCATCGATAGTCGGCTGATCGCAATCTCCCGGAGGGGAACCATGGCCAGTCGCAACGCCGTCAAACAGTGGGATCAGCAGTACGACCTCGTCATCGCCGGTTTTGGCCTGGCGGCCATGTGTGCTGCCATCGAGGCGCACGACCTGGACCCGAATCTGTCCATCCTCATTCTGGAAAAGGCCAATGAGGCCGAGACCGGCGGCAACAGTCGCGTTGCCGGGCAATCGTTGCTGATCACCAAGAACGCCAAGGTGCTGGCCGAGTACCAGCGCAAGATGAGCGTGGCCAACCCGATCCCGGAAGACATGCTGGTGCCGTGGTCAGAGGCGATGGAAGCGCTGGAGCCGTGGATCCAGGAGCGTGCGGCCCAGGCCGGCGCGCAGTTCATCCACGGCACTGGCTTCTCCGAGCGTGATGCGGTGCTGGAGTTCCCGGAGTTCGGTGCGCGTGAGGCCGTGCATTGCACCGCCACCATCCTGCCGATCCCGTCCGGCGTGTACCTCGCTTTCCGCGAGAACATCCGTCTGCGTCCGCGCATCCAGATCGCCTATGAGTCGCCGCTCAAGGATCTGGTGCAGGACCCGGATACGCTGGAAGTATTCGGCGTCATCGCCGAGCAGAACGGTCAGCGCGTGGCCATCCGTGCCAACAAGGGTGTGGTGATGGCGACCGGTGGATTTGAAGCCAACCTGGACATGCAGCGCAATTACTTCGGCCTGGCCAACCCGGCACCGCTGGGCACGCCGCACAACACCGGCGACGGCATCAAGATCCTGCAGAAGGCCGGCGCGGATCTGTGGCATATGCGCAACCAGGGCCAGTCCGGTGGCATCTGGCCGGGCTTCAAGCCGGAAGGCTTCGTCAATGGCTTCCTGCGCAATTTCTTCTGGCAGAGCTTCAGCTGGATCGAGGTGGATGCGAACACCGAGCGCTTTTACAACGAGACCGCTGAGCTGCAGCTCACCCATTACAAGGAAAAGAAGCACGGTCATTGGGTGGACACCCCGCACTATCGTGCGCAGCCGGTGCATATGATCTTTGATGCCATCACCTGTCAGCACAACAAGCTGGTGGTGGAAGTGATGAGCTGGAACCCGGTGGTGCTTGGCTACAAGTGGTCCGATGACAATTCGGTGGAAGTGGAGAAGGGCTGGATCCAGAAGGCCGATACGCTGGAAGAACTGGCGGTGAAGATCAATCGCGATCCAGCCAAGCTGCGTGCTGAGGTTGAACGCTACAACACGGCCTGTGCCGCGAAGAATGATGCCGATTTCGGGCGTAACCCGGACACGCTTTACCCGATCGTGCAGGCGCCGTTCTATGGCATGCGGGTTGATCCCGTGATCGTGTGCACGGGTGGTGGCGCGCGCCGCAACATCAAGTCCGAGGTGCTGGACCATGCTGGCAAGCACATCCCGCGCTTGTACGAGGCCGGTGAGATGGGCTCGATGTTCTCCGATCTTTATCAGAACGGTTCGTACCTGACCGAAGCGATGATCTCGGGGCGTGCTGCGGGGCGTGAGATCGTCGGTCTTGGTAACTGGGAGGCTTGAGTATGAAGGTTGCTACCCCTGCGATGAAGCTGGATGTGCGCATCAACGATGTAAATGCTGAAGATGGTCTGCTGGTGATGGATGGTGTGGCCGGCATGTTGCCGTGCAAAACCAGCCTGACGCCCGCCGAGTTCCGTCAGATGATGAAGTTGGCACTAAGGCCGAGTGTGTTGGCGCTGCTGTTCAAGAAGTAAGGCGGAAGCGGTTGCTTGAAGCCTTGCTTGGAGCCCCTCTCCACCGGGAGAGGGGTTGGGGAGAGGGTGAGGTGCAAAGCACGATATAGAGGCCAAAAGCTCCCCCTCATCCGCCCTTTCGGGGCACCTCGCTCCGCGCCCCTGCCCCGCGTAGCACGCGGGGCGTACGAACAGTCACGAGCCTTGGCTCGTAAACGCCTGTTCTTAACCCCGCAAGCGGGAGAAGGGACAGCAGTGCAAAGCAGAGCGTGAGCGACGTACTTCTTCTCCCGCTTGCGGGGACAAGAGCCAGTCAGCGCAAAGGCGGCAGGCTCTGAAGAGTTGGGTGAGGGGATGCTTTGGCGCCCCGCGCGAATCCAACTGCTGGTGCGCTGTGCTTACCCACGCTGCGGATTCAATGCGCTGTCGCAGGCTCCACGCCTGCTACCCAAGCATCAATCTCCCCCGCCTTGAATGGCCCAAGCTTCTGCTTGAGTACACGGCCCTGCGCGTCAATCAGCACGCTGTAGGGCAGCAATCCCTGCGAATTGCCAAGCCTGACGCTGGCATCATTCGGCCCCGGCGTCTCGATCACGATCGGGTAGTACACCGGCACATTGCCGAGGAAATCCAGCACCGCATCAGGAGTGTCCAGCGCCAGTCCAACCACCTGCGGTCCAGTATCCGCATGACGTGCGGCAAACCGCGCCAATTCCGGCATTTCTTCAATGCAGGGCGCACACCAGCTGGCCCACACGTTGATCAGCAGCGGCTTGCCCTTGAAATGATCCGGGAACTGCACTGGCATGCCATCCAGATCGGGCAGGGTGAACGCCGGCATCAACTCGCCAACACGTACGCCTTGTACCGGTGTCGCCGATTTCAGCGGCGCTGACGGCGTACTCATCGAAGGCAACGGCACCGGGATGGGCCGGCTCAGCCACGCGCCTGCCGACAGCCCGGCCGCTGCGGCGATACCTGCGACCCACCAGACGGCGCGACGCATCAGCGTGCCGCGCGCAGCAGCGCTTCTTCTGCGATGGACTGGGTCAGCACGGTCGGCAGCACGCGCGGCGGTGCGCCCGGGCCGTAGACCACGTACAGCGGTACGCCGACAGCCTTGTGCTGGTCGAGGAAGGCACTGATCTGCGGGTCCACATTGGTCCAGTCGCCGCGCATGTACACCGCGTTGACCCGCTTGAGCGTGTCGCGGAATTTGTCGCGATCCAGCACATTGCGCTCGTTGGCCTTGCAGGTGACACACCAGTCGGCGGTCATGTTGACGAACACCACGCGGTTGTCGGCGCGCAGGCGGTCCAGCATCTGCGGCGAATACGCCACCGTACCTGCGCTGGCGACGACAGCGCCAGGCGGCGGCAGGCGGGTAACGCCCCATACCGGCACCAAGGCCAGCAGCGCGATCACCGCGCCCAGCACCATGCCAATCTTGCGGCTATGCCAACGGCTGCGTTCAAACCACCACAGGCCCAGCGCCAGCAGGGTGAGGCCGATCAGCATCAGGCCCATCGCATCGATGCCGCGCTGCTTGCCCAGTACCCACAGCAGCCAGATGGCGGTGAGGTACATCGGGAAGGCCATCACGTGCTTGAAGGTTTCCATCCAGGCACCCGGCTTGGGCAGGCGTTCTGCCAGTGCCGGTACAAAGCCGATCAGCAGGAACGGCAGTGCCAGTCCCAGGCCCAATGCCAGGAACACCAGCAGCGCCAAGGCCGGCGGTGCGGTGAAGGCGTAGGCCAGTGCCGGGCCCATGAACGGCGCGATGCAGGGGCTGGCGACCACGCAGGCGAGCACGCCAGTGAAGAAGTCACCACTGGGGCCGCTGCGCTTGGTCAGGTTCTGGCCGAGTCGCCCAGCACTGCCGCCCAGAGTGAACAGGCCGGACAGGCTCAGGCCAACGGCGAACATCAGGTACACCAGCGCGGCGATGAACCACGGGTGCTGCAGCTGGAAGCCCCAGCCTGCCGCTTGCCCGGCAGCGCGCAGCGCAAGCACCAGGCCACCAATCGCGGCAAACGCAACCAGCACACCTGCCGTATACCAAAGCGCGTGGCTGCGCGCGCGCTGGCGGCTCTCGCCACTCTGCGCCACGCCCAGCACCTTCAGTGACAGGATCGGCAGGACGCAGGGCATCAGATTGAGGATCAGGCCGCCGGCCAGCGCCAGCAGCAGTATCCAGAGCAGCGAGCCATTGCCGGCGGTATCGGCGGGCGGCTGGCTGCGGCGGGTGTTGTCGGCGGACGCATCCGGCGCGGCCTCGGCCAGGCTGGCGGCCTCAGCAGCCGGACGCACCACCAGCGGCTGCGGTGCCGGTGGATTGGCCGGGTCGATCAGCGGCATCGGCGGAACTTCGCCCTTCTTGCCGGCCGGCAACGGCTGGATCACCAACGGGGCGACGGCCAGCTCTTCTTTCTCTTTCGACGAAATCTTGCCCGCGGGCAGCGACAGTCGCACCCGGCGGGTCATCGGCGGATAGCAGATGCCGTCGGTCTGGCAGCCCTGGAAGGTGACAACCAGAGTTGCCGGGGTAGCGTCGGGCTTGTCGCGGCGTAGCGGCAACGGCACGTCAACCTGGTCGAAATACACCACCACGTTGCCGAAGTGCTCGTCGCGATACGGCTTGCCAGCCGGCCACTGCGGGCGCCCCGCGCGCACGCCATCGGCGCCTTCCAGTGCCAGCGAGGTGCGGTCGCGATACAGGTAGTAGCCCGGCGCCGGCGAGAAGCGCAACAGCAGGCGGTTGCCATTGTCGACGATGGCCTCGAAGCCGAAGGCTTTTTCCGAGGGCAAGGGCAATCCCTGCACGGCAGGGGCGCCGGGCAGGTTGAGGCCGCCCCCGTTGTTGCCGGCCAGCGGGTTGAAGATGGGCGCAGCAGACGGTGCGGTGGCTGCAAGCGCGGGCGCGGCACCGCCTGCGGCAGGCAGCTTTACTTCGATGTTGCGCTTCTGCGGCGGGTAGCACACACCGGCATCGGCACAGCCCTGGTAGCGGACTTCGAGGGTGACGCTGGTGGCGCCCGCGTCGGCGGTACCTGGCAGGATCGAGCGCAACTGGCGGTGGTAGGTCTCCACGTCGCCGAAGAACTCGTCGTGCTTCTTCTCGCCCTGCGGCATCTGCAGCGTGCCGGCGGTGAAACCAGGGCCGGCTTTGACGCTGGTGCGGTGGTGGTACAGGTAATAACCCGGGGCGATGTCCCAGCGCAGCTCGATGCGGTCACGGCTGGGCGCTTCAGCGCGCAGTGCAAAGGCCTGATCTACCGGCAGCAGGTCTTTTTCATTGATGGCCAGCGCTGGCAGGGCGGCCAGTGAAAGCAGGCAGAAAGCGGCAAATTGTCGCAACAGCATCATTAATTATGTTTCCTCCCGGGTCTGCGCCCGGATCCAGTCCAGATACGCCGGCAAGCCGGCGCTGGGGGAGATCGCCACGATCTCCGGCAATTCATAGGGGTGGTGCAGCCTGATCGCGGCGCTCAATGCATCCAACCGATCAGCGCAGGTTTTTATAACAAGCTGAATCTCTTCAGCTTGTTCAATCTGCTCCTGCCAGCGGTACACAGACCGCATCGCAGGCAACAAGTTCACGCAGGCAGCCAAACGCTGCTCTACCAGGTGGTGAGCCAATGCCTGCGCGGTTTCATCGTCGGGGCAGGTACAGAAGACCAGTCTTACGTCCATCCGGCCATTGTGGCAGAAGCGCTTGAGGCGTTTTCTGATGGAAGTGTTGACATCGTTGTCATCAATTGTATATTGCGGCCGATCACAGTTTCACCTGTTCTTTATCTGACTGAAGATGAAGGCCACTTCTTACGAAGTGCCATTCCACGACGGATGCACCTGTTCGCAAGGCTCTACAGGGGGGCGTATGCAACAACGCAACAATCGAGGCTTCACGCTGATCGAACTGATGATTGTCGTGGCCATCATCGCCATCCTGGCTGCCATCGCCATACCGCTGTATTCGGACTACGTACTGCGCGCCAAGATCCGAACAGCGCAGAGTGATTTGATGGCGTTGTCCAGTACGGTCGAAAACCATCGCCAGCGTACCCTCGGCTACCCAGCCACCGATGCAGCCGCCAAGAAGGGCTGGAATGCGGCGACCAAGGCTGGCCAGTTCACCTATAGCTACACCGCCAGCAGCGGTGGCTACGAGCTGAAGGCGGTTGCCGGCAGCGCGTTGGGCAAGGCCAGTGGTTGTACCTTGAAGCTCGATTCTGGCAATGGGCGCACGGTTTCAGGCAGCTGTGCCGGCGTGAGTGACTGGCCATGAGTCGGCGCGCCACGGGCTTTTCACTGGTCGAATTGATGGTGACCCTGGCAGTGATGGCGGTGTTGGCGCTGGCGGGCATGCCGTTTGCGCGGCAGTGGATCGACAGCAACCGGCAGATGCAGGCGCGCAACCTGCTATGGGAGGCTGTTGCGCAGACCCGTTCGTTGGCACTGCGCAACCCGGAACACGTCACTGGCGCGGCAACTTCGGCGCGACTGCAGCGAAGTGAGCGGAACCTGCAGGTACTGCGTGGCGCTGGCAACCAGGTGCTGTGGCAGGGCGAGTTGCCGCGCGGTGGAGACTACCGGCTAACCGCTGGCAACGACTATGCCGATGCCGAGGAGCTGCAAGCCTCGGCCGATCTGCTGACCTGTGTGGCCTTCGACAACCGTGGGCAACGCCTGCCAGATGCGGCCAGCTGCAGCAGTGGCATCACCCATTCGCGCATTGCCATCGGCATGAACAGCCAGGATCCGCTCTATGTCGATCTGCTTTGATCCGCCACGCCGCCAGCGCGGTGACATCATGCTCGAGGCTCTGGTCGGGGTGCTGATCACCAGCATCATCGGTGCCGGTCTGGCCCACGTAGTGGCCAACGTGATGAACAGCCAGCGCGACGCCAAGGTGGAAAACCTGATGGTCGAGCGCCTGCGTGACAGTCTGCACGGCCAAGGCGTAGGCCTGTGTGGCAGCAATACGCTGCAAATCAGCCTACCCAACGGTGCTACGAAAAACGCAGCGGTCAGTTGCGAGGCGGCAACCGCCACCTTGGCCATGGCAGGCGTGGAACGCACTGTGGAAGCGCCGCAACGGGTAGACCTGAAAGTGGCTGCCGGCGATATCGGCAGCAAGGGTGCCAGCGAGAACGACCCCGATCTCCTTGTTTCCACGAGGCAATGAGCATGCACGCGCACACCGCCCCGCGGCTAGGCCGCCAGCAGCAATGCGGACAGAGCCTGATCAGCATGATGGTGGGTCTGCTGATCTCGCTGATCACCATTGCCGCGATGATGACGCTGTACAAGACGATGGTTGAAGTTTCCAGCAACGCATCGCGTTCTGCATTGCGCGATGGCCAGGTATCAGCGGCGTTGCTGTCGGCGCAGATGGACCTGCAGAGCGCTGGCTTCGGCGTGCCGGCGGCTGACAGTTTGAACAGCAAGCTGTACGTGCGCGAGGCGGGCAAGGAGCTGGTCTGGCGATACAAGGCTGAACTCAATGCGAGCGATTATGTCTGCTCGGGACTGCGCCTGGTCGACGGTGAAGGCCTGTACCGCTTCACTCCCAAAGCCTGCAGCGATGCCCAGGCAATCACATGGGGAAGCAATGAGCGGCACCTGCTTGCAGGCAGTGCGGCGTTCTTCACTCCCATGCAGAAGGACGGTAGCGCTTTCGACTCGGGTGAGCAGGAAGTCGGCGCGATGAGCTTGGCGCCAGGCTATGTGTTTTCGCTCAAGGGTGAGCGTCAATGCCTGCCCTACATGCAGCAGGATCTCAGTACCTCGCCTACTGCCGCGGTCGGGCAGCAACTGGCGTTGGAGCGCAGTGATGCCAGCAGCCATCTGTTCCTGGCCTGCCTGCCCAATCTTGCAGTGACCAGCTGATGCATAAGGAGCGTGTGCGCATGGACAGGAATCGCTTTTCCGCATTGAAGCGGCAGCGTGGCGTAGCCACGTTGCTGATCGTATTGATGGTTGGTCTGGCGGTATCGGTCACTGTTGCTGCAACCGTTTACTCGCTGCGCGGTACTCAATCGCAGCAGCTTACAACCCATTCGGCCACGGCCGCGCAGGCAGCGGCCTGGCGCGGGGTGGAAGCACTGCGCCTGTACCTGCTGGCGGTGGAAAAGCCGGTATGGCCGGGCTGGGTGGGCAATGCTGAAAAGCCGGTCACCGGCCTGGAGGCGTTGGGGGTCAGCAAGGCGCTGGTGACAGCGGTGGAAGCGACCGGCAGCAACCAGTATCGGGTGATTGCCCAGGTCACCGGTCGGGCGGGTGTCGGCTCGGGCCTGACCACGGCAACAGTGGAGGTCGTTTACGACGTGGTGCCGGGCAATGGCATGCCGGGCGTGCCACCGGTATGTCATTCCATGCCCAATGCGCCGGTGGTGTTCAACGGCGACGTCAAGCTGGATGGTGAAGGCACTCAGGTGGTTGACGACAAGTACGACTACGAGAACATCGTCGTCTCCGGCAAGCTGACCATCGGCGCCGGCGGAAAGGGCAAGGTCTCCGGCTGCGCCAAGGGGGCGATTACCGTCACCGGTGGTGATATCGCTGACAACGGCCACCTGCATTCGGAAAGCCAGCTGATCATCGGTGGCATGAATTTCCCCGCCGGTGCGCGGCTTTGGGCACGCGAGATTACCTTCAATGGTGGCAGCGGCGGTCCACTCGCCCGGGCCTGGGCCGGTGCCTACGACACCGTGGTGTATGCCAACGGTGTGGCAGTGGGTGAAGCCCGGGTGGGTGGCAGCCTGATCCCTTCCACTGTCTCCGGTGGTGTGCCGTGGACCCAGGGCACGGTGCTGCCCACGGCACTGGCACGGGTCAAGGTGACCTTGGCACAGGGCAAGGGCACGCCGGATGAGGTGAACTTCCTGCTCAATCTGCCAGCCCTGGACATGGCCAAGGCCGTCGACAGTTCCACCGGTGAACTGCGCGGCGCCGGCGCGGTGATGGAGCAGCTGTCAGGTCCGGAGGAAACCGCATTCCGTTCGGCCGTACTCAGCTTCAAGGCCAAGGCCATTCACGGCGGTGGGTTCACCCAGGGCAGCGGTGCTACCACCGATATCGCCGATGCCTGGGGGTGGAACCTCGGCCTGGGCAGTGACAACCGTCGCTACGAGCGCGTGCGTGCCGCCGGTAGTCTGGCAATCCAATACCAGGGCGTACGCATCGGTGAATTTGCCGGTGGCGGTGAGATCTGGGCGCAGAGCGGCAATGATGCCGGTGCGGGTTTCCCGGCAGTCATTGGGCGTACTGCTGGTTACCGCTACCACGGCGGCGGCAAGAAGCTGATGACCGAGGCCATGAAACCGGCAGGCTTTGCCGTCCAGGGCAGCCAAGGTGGCTTTTCACCGGGGCTGCCGGGCCTGCCCTACTGCGATGTGCGCACCAACTACATCGATGCCGATGTCTATCGTGACCAATCCAACTACATCTTCGATGCCAATGGTGGCAAGCCGCAGTTGACCATCCGCAATGTCACCAGCGCCGATGGCGTGGTGATCGGTGCTGCCACTGGAACCGTCTATCCCCTGACCAATCCCGATGCGGCGCAGCTCAAGGTGCTGGAAGACCTGTTTGCCTGTGGTAGCTGGGCGGGTGCGGACAAGGGTTGCCGGGCCATGTACAGCAACGGCCGCTGGAACCTGCAGCCACAGAAGACGCCGCCGGGAATCTTCTGGTTCGACGGCCCGCTGGAGGTGCGATCAGCCAACCCCATCGTCGGCACGTTGATCGTGCGCGGCAACCTGGGGTTGAGCGACGGTGGCGGCAGCAAGTTGCTGGAAGCCCCCAACTTCGCCGGCGTGGCCAAGGTCTGTGGCGGCGCGTACTACCCCACCAACCTGTGTGCCAGTCGCAACGCGTTCGTGACCTGGGAGGATGCCCAAGGCGTCGTCTATACCGGTGCGGCCATCGGCAACGCGGCGGTGATTGCCAGCGGTGGCCTCAATGCGCAGAGCTGGACCAGCATCCGCGGCTCGGTGGTGCTGGGCAAGAAGATCGTGGTGGGCGGTGCAAAGGTGAACATCGAAGGCAGCCTGAGCGTTGGCAACAACGAGTTTTCGCAGATTGATATCGGCGCCACCGGCATGAAGGTGGAAACCCCGCAGGACTGGAAGAACCTTGGGCAGCTACCGGTGTGCAGCAAGGGCAGTCAGTCCTTGCCGACAACACCGGGAACCGCCGCCGTGCAGTGGTCGCGCTATCTCTGAAGCAGACAATAAGAATCGCCGCGTAGGCGGCAGCTCTCTCTTGCTGGCGTGCCCCGCTTATCCCCCGGGGCGCGCCTTTTTTTTTGCGGCTGCGTCAATCGAGACCAAGCTTGACGGTCACACAACGCCATTCGCGGCAGGTGTTGATGATGCTGAAGCTGGCAACGGCCGGGGGGCAGACGGGCCACATGCCGTGACGTCTTTGGGGGCAGCTGCAGCGGGGTGGGGGGATTGCCCTGGTGGCGGCCGCAAAGGCGGACCCCCGGCCCTGACAGCGGGGATGATCAATTTGCTGGCCCGCCCTTGAAAGGCCCCCAGCCAGCCCCATCTCCCAAACAAGCCCGCACGACGGGCCTTTTTACGCGTGATGCCGACGTCCCCCTGTTTCCCAGTCGGTGTCGCCGGAATTTCAGGCCAATCAATTACTTAAGAGGTCCTTCATGAGCATCAAGCCGCTTCACGACCGCGTTGTGGTCAAGCCGATCGAAGCCGACGAAATCTCCGCCGGCGGCATCCTGATCCCGGATTCGGCCAAGGAAAAGTCCACCAAGGGTGAAGTCGTGGCCGTGGGCCCGGGCAAGCCGCTGGACAACGGTTCGGTGCGTACCCCGTCGCTGAAGGTTGGCGACAAGGTCATTTACGGCCAATACGCCGGTTCGTCCTACAAGGCCGAAGGCGTCGAGTACAAGGTGCTGCGCGAAGACGACGTGCTTGCCGTCATCGGCTGAGCTGCCGCGCCACCTGTTCCTGTAAACCCCCTTTCCCGATAAAAGCAGCCGAGCTCGGCTCGGCTCTACTCAGAGGTAATCGCAATGGCTGCCAAGGATATTCGTTTCGGTGAAGACGCCCGTTCGCGCATGGTGCGCGGCGTCAACGTTCTCGCCAATGCCGTCAAGGCAACCCTGGGCCCGAAGGGCCGCAACGTCGTGCTCGAGAAGAGCTTCGGCGCCCCGACCATCACCAAGGATGGCGTGTCCGTTGCCAAGGAAATCGAACTGGCTGACAAGTTCGAGAACATGGGCGCGCAGATGGTGAAGGAAGTTGCTTCGCGCACCAATGACGACGCTGGCGACGGCACCACCACCGCCACCGTGCTGGCCCAGGCCCTGATCCGCGAAGGCGCCAAGGCCGTTGCCGCCGGCATGAACCCGATGGACCTCAAGCGCGGTATCGACAAGGCCGTGATCGCCGCCGTCGCCGAGCTGAAGAACATCTCCAAGCCCACCGCTGACGACAAGGCCATCGCCCAGGTCGGCACCATCTCGGCCAACTCGGACGAGTCGATCGGCAACATCATCGCCGAAGCGATGAAGAAGGTTGGCAAGGAAGGCGTGATCACCGTTGAAGAAGGCTCGGGCCTGGAGAACGAGCTGGACGTCGTCGAAGGCATGCAGTTCGACCGCGGCTACCTGTCGCCGTACTTCATCAACAACCAGCAGTCGCAGACCGCTGACCTGGAAGATCCGTACATCCTGCTGCACGACAAGAAGATCTCCAACGTGCGTGATCTGCTGCCGGTGCTGGAAGGCGTCGCCAAGGCAGGCAAGCCGCTGCTGATCATCGCCGAAGATATCGAAGGCGAAGCGCTGGCTACCCTGGTGGTCAACACCATCCGTGGCATCGTCAAGGTCGTGGCCGTCAAGGCACCGGGCTTCGGCGACCGTCGCAAGGCGATGCTGGAAGACATGGCCGTGCTGACCGGCGGCACCGTGATCTCCGAAGAAGTTGGCCTGTCGCTGGAAAAGGCCACCATCAAGGACCTGGGCCGCGCCAAGAAGGTGCAGGTTTCCAAGGAAAACACCACCGTCATCGACGGCGCTGGCGACGTTGCCGGCATCGAGTCGCGCGTCAAGCAGATCAAGACCCAGATCGAAGAAACCTCTTCGGACTACGATCGCGAAAAGCTGCAGGAACGCGTTGCCAAGCTGGCTGGCGGCGTTGCCGTGATCAAGGTCGGTGCTTCGACCGAAATCGAAATGAAGGAAAAGAAGGACCGCGTTGACGACGCCCTGCACGCTACCCGCGCAGCCGTCGAAGAAGGCGTGGTCCCGGGCGGCGGCGTTGCGCTGGTGCGCGCTGTCACCGCTCTGGCTGGCCTGAAGGGCAACAACGAAGACCAGAACCACGGCATCCAGATCGCCCTGCGCGCGATGGAAGCCCCGCTGCGCGAAATCGTTGCCAACGCCGGTGAAGAGCCGTCGGTCATCGTCAACAAGGTCAAGGAAGGCACTGGCAGCTTCGGTTACAACGCCGCTTCCGGCGAATTCGGCGACATGCTGGAATTCGGCATCCTGGACCCGACCAAGGTGACCCGTTCGGCACTGCAGAACGCAGCCTCGATCGCTGGCCTGATGATCACCACCGAAGCCATGGTTGCCGAAGCTCCGAAGAAGGACGAGCCGGCCATGGGCGGCGGCGGTATGGGCGGCATGGGTGGCATGGGCGGTATGGACTTCTAAGTCCACCGCAGCCTCACCGCTGCTTGTATTACACAAAACCCCGCCGCGAGGCGGGGTTTTGTTTTGTCCCTGGCGTGCGCCAAGGGCGCAGCGCAGGACCGTAGTGCCGAGCGATGCCTGGCAAGTGTTGCTTGTTTAGTGCCGAGCCATGCTCGGCATTGCAGCTTCAGCCCCTCTCCCGCGTGCGGGAGAGGGGTTGGGGTGAGGGCTGCTTTTCGCTGGGAAAGCTTATTGCCGAGCATGGCTCGGCACTACAGGTGAGGCGTTCGGGATTGCTGGGCAGGCCTCTGCCGAGCATGGCTCGGCACTACGGGTGAGGCGTTTGGGATTGCGGGGCGGGCCTCTGCCGAGCATGGCTCGGCACTACAGGTGAGGCGTTTGGGATTGCTGGGCAAGCCTCTGCCGAGCATGGCTCGGCACTACAGGTGCGAGTTTGCCCATTGCACGATGCTGCTGGCCGGCATCGCCCCGGATTGGCGTGCGATTTCGCGGCCGCCCTGGACCAGCACCATCGTCGGAATGCTGCGGATGGCATAGCGGGTGGCGATGGCCGGCTCCGCTTCCGTATCCAGTTTGCCCAGGCGCATGCGCGGCTCCAGCTGCACGGCGGCCTTGGCGAACTCTGGAGCCATCTGCCGGCACGGGCCGCACCAGCTGGCCCAGAAATCCACCAGCAGTGGAATCTGTGAGCGGCTGGCGTGTGCTTCGAAAGCCGCTGCGTTCAATGCAACCGGCGCGGCGGCGAACAGTGGCTGGTGGCAGCGCCCGCAGGATGGCGCTTGTGACAGGCGCGCAGCGGGGACGCGGTTGATTGCATTGCAGTGCGGGCAGGCAATCTGCAACAGATCGGACTGGGTGTCGCTCATCGGAATGACCATCGCACGTGGGATCGGCCATCAGTATGCGCTGTGTTGCTGAACCTGCAGTTGCAGGCTGCGCTGATCAGGGCGCGTTGCACAGCCCCAGCGCGGTCAGCTCGGCCTTCTGTGCATCGGGCAGTGCCGTCATCGTGGCGGTGTCACTGCAGGCGGCGCGCACTGCATCAAGATTGTCGGCGCGCAAAATCGCGGCGTCATTGCTTGAAGCTGCGGTGTTGTCGCTGCCGGTGCTTGTCGCTTTCAGATCGTTTGGCGCGCGCGCTGGCTGTTTGCGTGCCCCAGCTTGGCCGAGCAGTCGCAGGGTAAACAGTTGCGAGCCACGGGCGATGACGATGTGGTCGTGGGCAATGGCGTGCAGGCGCAGGCCGCTGCCGATCTGCTCGCCAACGTGCAGCATCTGTGACGCCGCGCTGGCTTGCTGCACTACTGCCAACGAGCGCTCGGCCTGCGGATGCACGAAGGTTGCCAGCAGTCGTGGTGCCTGCGTGGCGCTGGCTGCGTACAGCGGTGGCCGCTGGTTGTGGGCATCGGATTGCGCCATCGCGACGCCGGTGATGCTGCAGCCCACGCCAATGGCCAGGCAAGTGATCAGTCGCAGTGGTGGAAAAGGTGGGTTCATTTGCATGCGCGAAAGCCCGGGGCGCGGTGGCCCCGGGCGGTTGCTGATTACTGGATGTTCAAACCACGCAGCACAACCAGGTTGTTGGGGCTGAGCAGCGCCAGCAAAGCGTTGTCACTGGCGCTCAGTCCGGTCCAACGCTGGTTTGCACCACCGCTGCAGGCGTAGGTGATCAACTTGCCACGGCCTGCGGTCAGGAAGCCGTCAGACAGGTCCAGGCAGCTGCCATTGCGACCAATCTTCGGCAATGCGCTGAGGTCGAACATCTGCGCATCCAGCGTGCGATCACATCTGTTCAAGGTCACCGCGGCATTGTTGCCGCCGTTGCCGGACAGGCACATCGCCGGGTTGGCCGCGCTGTGGATCGCGCCGCGCAGATCGGCCATCCACAGCTCGTTGTCGGCACCGCTGCAGGTGCTGGCATCGGCAATGTAGACCGACAGCTTGCCATCGACCGTCTCGGTCTTCAGGCAGTGCTTGCTGTTGGTGACCAACATTTGCTGTGCAGCCGGCAACAACGGTGTCTTGCGCAGGCCCAGGGTATCCAGCAGTTTCTTGAGTGCTTCCACTGCAGCGGTGTTGTTGCTGGCCTGCAGGTCGGCGCGGTAACGGGTCATCCAGCGATTCAGGCGTGTGGCCTTGGCCTCCTGGGCGATGTAGGCATCACGCACCTGGCGGGCTTCACTGGAGAGGCCGCTGGCATCGTCGCCCCAGCTTGCGTACAACAGGTTGCCGCGCGCACCGAGGTTGATCAGTGGCTTGCCAGCGGCGGCTGCCAGCATGGTGTCCAGCTCGGGCAGTTCGACCGCGCGCAACGCGCTGTAACCGGCTTCCTTGCCCACCACTACCGGTGCCTTCATCGGCGGCAGGTTCTGCGGGAAGCTCATCGTTGCCAGGGTGCTGACCGCTGCGCCGGCCTCCTGGCATTGCAGGTTGGCCTGTTGCGGCTTGTCGGCCTGGGCCAGGTTGATATGCAGTTTGTTGACCGAGCCGTTCTGCAGGACGTTGCCAGCCACAGCGATGCGCTTGCTGCTGCCACCGTTGAACGTCACCTCCAGCCAGCATTGGCGGCTGCTGGTATTGGCGACCGGGGCGGGCAGGTCGAACACATTGCCCCAGTTGCCGCGGAACGCGGGGTAGAGCAGGGCATTGCCGGTGCTGGGGTCGTAACCGCCGAGCACGGTGAAGACCGGTGTGCCAACCAGGCGTGGCTTCAGGTAGTTGCCGTCGGCCGAGTTGAAGAACAACTCCTTGTTGGTCGGCACCTTGCCGGTCACCGGTTCCATCCTGCGCGTGTCCGCGTTCCAGCCCAGGTAGCCGGTGCTCGAACTCTGGCTCGGCACCGGTTTGTTCAAGCGCGGCTGGATCGCGATCCTGGTGCTGTAGCCGGTGTAGTGCGTGTAGCGCGACAGCGCGCTGGAATAGTTGCCGCCCGCCATCGCATCGGTGGCGAAGCTATAGGTGTCGTCGTAGATCGGCATGCCGCCGAGGCCGTCAGTCTTGGCACGGCTCCAATGCAGGTTGCCGCGCATGCGCTTGCGGTAGGAGATGTAGCCCCAGCCGCTGTCATGGTGGTGGCCGGACAGGAAGTAATTGTCACCGGATTGACCAGGGTAATGGCCCAGCCCGTAGTGGTGGCCGATCTCGTGGCTGAACTCGTTGCCGCTGGTGGAGTACAGCGTGAGCATGCCGTTGCCGCCGCTCAGGCCGTGGCTCTGTACGCCGTTGCTATACCTGCCCACCGCATGGTGCGCCACCACATTCTGGAACCACTGTGGCTGCGACTGCCCGGCCATGCCGGAGGCGGTGGCGCCGAAGTTGGCCAGGTTGATGCCAACGCTGACCGTGGACTTGCCGGTGTTTTCGCGCATGTCGCCGGAGTACACGCCGCCTTCGCCGGCGCTGGCGGTGTCGTAGATGGTGCCGTTGGCGACCATCACCTTGTCCAGCTGCATCGGTTCGTAATAGGCGACGGTGAAACGCGCGGCCGGAATGGTCTGGAAGTAGTCGGCTGCGCCCTGTTCCGGGTTCTTCAACAACCAGAACGTATCGCTCTCGGCCGGCGGTGCGGTCAGCATGCCCAGGCGGATGCTGTGCACCACCAGTTCCGCTGGTGCGCCGAACTCGATCTTGTCGGCGGCCAGGCTGCCGTTGCGGGAGGTGTTGTCAGTGATGCTCAGGCTCATGCCTGGCTTGACCCAGTCCCACGGCAGCGGCACCGACCAGGCGCGGCGGGAGTAGTTGTAGTCGGGGCGGCCGTCGTTGTTGTTGTAGTCCGAGCGGTACATCGCGTTCGGGTGCAGCAGGTCCAGTGTGCCCTTGACGGCACCGTCGATGGACACGGTGACCTTGACCGATTCGACGCCCTGCAACGAAGGGTCCGGCGTGACCAGCAGCAGTGCGGCGCGCTCGGTGGTCAGGCGCGGCATGTTTTTGGCCTCGTTGCCGCTGGGGTCGACGGTGTGGCTCTGCGCGAACTGGATCATTGCCGGCAGATTGCCGGCCAGATCATTGCGTACTGCCCGGGTGGCGCCGCTGGCGTCGATGTCGTAGAAGCCCTTGAGCTCGACTTCGTCATAGGCCGCACTGGTCGGTTCCGGGTACGGATCGGCCGGGGTGGGCGTGCCGCCGCCGGTGTTGCCACCGCCATTGCTACCACCACCGCCGCCACCGCCACCACAGGCAGCCAGCAAGGCAGTGGAAAGCGCCAGAACAAGGACGCGTGGATTGAGTGCGTTCTTCAAGAATTGCTCCCCTTGGTTTTGAAGTACTACAGGTTGGTGCGGTTGGCAGGCACCCGCGTCCCCACGCCCGGGTGCCATTGCAGCCACGGGCCGCGTCAGTTGCCGGTGGCCGGTGGACTGACGCGGTTGGATGCAGGGTCGGCGTTGAACAGCTGTTCGGCCGACGCGGGCAGCGGGTTGGCGTATTTGCCGCCAGTGCTTGGTGCGCCGCGCAGATCCAGGTACTTGCGCGCGCTCATGTCGTTGGCCGCGCTCTGCCCGAGAATCACGCTGGGGCGCAGGAAAACCATCAGGTTGCGCTTGACCCGGGTGTCGCTGGTGGAGCTGAACAAGCGGCCCAGGCCAGGGATGCTGCCGAGCAGTGGCACGCTGGAGCGGGTATGGGTGACGTCGTCCTGGATCAGGCCGCCCAACACGATCACCTGCCCGTCATTGGCCAGGATGGTGCTCTTGATGGAGCGCTTGTTGGTGATGACATCGGACAGGGTGATACCGCTGGGTGTAGGCGCCAGCGAGGAGATTTCCTGTTCGATCTCCAGCCGCAGCGTGCCGCCCTGGTTGATGTGCGGCGTCACCTTCAAGGTCACGCCGATGTCCTGGCGCTGGATGGTGGTGAACGGATTGCTGGTGCCATCGCCGGTGGTGGTATACGAGCCGGTCTGGAACGGCACGTTCTGGCCGACCAGTATTTCCGCTGGCTCGTGGTCAAGGGTCAGCAGGGTCGGCGTGGACAGCAGGTTGTTCTTGGAATTGGTCGACAGTGCGGTCACCAGCGCACCGAAGTTGCTGTTGCCGATGCCGAGGATGGCGCCGGATGGCAGCGACGTTGGCGGCGTGCCGGCCGCCAGTGAGCTGAGCAGGGTGCCGATCGACATGCCGGTGTTGTTGAAGTTGACGCCACCCACGCCATTGCTGCGTGAGCCGCCATCCAGTGCCCACTGCACGCCCAGGGCATCCTCGATGTCGCCGGAAATCTCGACGATGGCCGCTTCCACCAGCACCTGCGAGCGTGGGATGTCCAGCTGCCGGACGATGTCGCTCAGCACCTGCAGCATCTCGGGTTTGGCGTGGATGACCACCGCATTGAGGCTTTCATCGGCACGGATCAAGGTGCCGATCTGGGTCTGCTTGTCATCGCCTTCCTGCTTGATGGAATCGCCGATCGCGCCAAGCGTCTGCGCCATCTGTTTGGCATCGCCATGCTGCAGGCGAATCACCTGGGTGGTGGTCGAGCGCGGTGCGTCCACGTCCAGCGAGCGGGCCAGTGCCAGCAGCCGTTCGCGGGCCTGCTCGGGGCCGAAGATCAGCAGGCGGTTGGTGCGGGTATCGGCCAGTACCTTGCTGCTGCTGGTGCCGGCGCTACCGGCGACGCTGGCCTGCAACAGCTTCTGCAGGCTTTCCACGCTTGCGTAGCGCACCTCATAGGCGCTGTGCGCATGCAGCCTGGGCGCGTCCAGCTGCCGCAGCAAGGCCTCGATGCGGGCGATATTGCCGCGTCTATCACTGATGATCAGCGCATTGGCGGTGGGTACTGCGGCCAGGTGGGCATTGGCCGGTACCAGCGGACGCAGCATCGGCAGCAGATCGGTGACGCTGCCGTTCTGTACGCTCAGTACGCGGGTTTCAATCGCGTCTGGGCCGCGGCCGCGGCCGTCGGCAAATACGTGTGCTTCGTCGTTTGGCACAACCCGGGTCTGGGCATCTTCTTCAATCACCGCGAAGCCGTGCACGGTCATCACCGACAGGAACAGCCGACGGACCTCGGGCAGCGTCATCGGCTCCTGCGTGGTCACGCTGACATCGCCGACCACCCGTGGGTCGACGATCAAGGTGTCGCCGGTGATATTTGCCACCGCGCCAATGAAGTCACGGATATCCGTGTCCTTCATGTTGATGCTCCATTGCTGGGACGCATCGCTGGCTGGTGTGGCGCTGAGTGTTGCCGAAGCTAGTGCCAGCAAGGACAGCAGCGTTATCCCGCGCAGCCAGCTGCGTGCGGTCGCGCGGATCATTTGGCACCGCCTGCAGGCTGCGTTGCTGCTGCGCTGGGGAAGTCGAGCCTGCCTTCCACGCCATTACGAGTGAACAGCACATGGTCGTGGGCGATCAGCTGCAGCACGACGCCGGGCAGGAACTCGTCACCTACCAAGGCGTTGAATGCACCTTGGCCTTCGATGTTGATCAGTGCCTGCGACTGCGAAGGGTCAGCGGCGACGATGCAGCCCTGCAGCTGCACGCCTGGCAGATTGGCTGCGCCCGTGGCCGCAGGATTGCCGAACAGCCGTTGCAGCAGTTGCGGCGACAGCTGAGGAACGCTCGCTGGCTCGGCGCTGGCGGTGACCTGCGGGCGGCTCATCTGCAGATACAGCTGACGCGCTTGCCAGCACAGCGCAGCGGCCGCGGAAAGTGTGATGAGGATCGCGACGATTTTTGGCAGCAGCTTGGAAGTATCAGACTGGAACATCGGTGTTACGGCATCTCCCTTGGCAAAATCCGCGCGCACAAGGGGAAGCTCGCTGCACTTTTCAGGCAACGTCGCGCTAAAGATCTCTGGTTTTCCCCTGTTTTCGCGGTGTCAGATTTTGCGAAGCCGGTACTCTAGCTGCGTATGTAAGAGAGTGCGATGCGGATACGTACGGAAGTGTGATCGTCATCCGGAAAGCGACGTCGAAGACACGCCTTTTTGCCCGGAACATGGCATTTTCCGGGCACGTTTTTTCAGGGGAAAGTGTGACGTCGCTCTGCGCAGTGATGTCACCTTGCAGCATTGATGTTTGAAATGGAGCTCACGGCGTCGCCGGCATCTGCTGGCGGCATGCCGACATTGCGCCTGCCGTTTGCGTTCGCGCGCCGCTACGGCGTGTTGCTGGATGATGCTGGTCGCCAGATCGTCTGCCGCAGCGATACCAGCTTCAGCGCGCTGGCTGAAGTACAGCGTATTGCCGGTTGCGCACTGTCGCAGCAGATCGTGGCCGACGATGCGTTCGAGCTGGCACTGCAGCAGGCCTACCAGCAGGACTCCGGCACCGCCATGAGCATGGCCGACGAGCTCGGCGACAGCCTTGATCTGGCCAGCCTGGTGGAAGGCATGTCGCAGGTGGAGGACCTGCTGGACCAGCAGGACGATGCACCGATCATCCGCCTGATCAACGCCCTGCTGGGTGAGGCGTTGGCCGAGCATGCCTCCGATATCCATATCGAGTCATTCGAGCGCCGCTTGGTGGTGCGCTTCCGTGTGGATGGCATCCTGCGTGACGTGGTCGAGCCGCGGCGCGAGCTGGCAGCGTTGCTGGTGTCGCGCATCAAAGTGATGGCGCGGCTGGATATCGCCGAGAAGCGGCTGCCGCAGGACGGCCGTATCTCGGTGCGGGTGGGTGGGCGCGAAGTGGATATCCGTGTTTCCACCCTGCCTGCGGCCAATGGCGAGCGGGTGGTGCTGCGCCTGCTGGACAAACAATCCGGGCAGTTGTCGCTGCAGCACCTCGGCATGCGGGTGCGCGATGTCGGGGTGATGCAGGCGATGCTATGCAGGCCGCACGGCATCGTGCTGGTCACCGGTCCCACCGGCGCTGGCAAGAGCACCACGCTATATGCTGGCCTGCGCGCCATCAACAACCGCCAGCGCAACATCCTCACCGTCGAAGATCCGATCGAGTACCACCTGGATGGGGTCGGCCAGACCCAGGTCAACGGCCGCATCGACATGACCTTCGCACGCGGCCTGCGCGCGATCCTTCGCCAGGACCCCGACGTGCTGATGGTCGGTGAGATCCGTGACAGCGAAACCGCGCGCATCGCCGTACAGGCCTCGCTTACCGGCCACCTGCTGTTGTCGACCCTGCATACCAACAGTGCGGTCGGTGCGGTCACCCGTCTGCTCGATATGGGCATTGAATCCTTCCTGCTGTCCTCCTCGCTGCTCGGTGTGCTGGCACAGCGGCTGGTGCGCAGGCTGTGCCCGAAGTGTCGGGTGGCAACGCCGGCCTCCAGCGCCGAGTGCGCGCAGTTGGGCATGGAAGCCTGGCAACGGCCACTGCTGTTCCGCGCGGTTGGCTGCGATCACTGCAAAGGCCAGGGTTACCGGGGCCGTACCGGCATCTACGAGCTGGTCGAGTTCGGTCCCGAGCTGCGTGCGCTGGTGCATGCCGGTGCGGGCGAGGCCGAGTTGCTGGAGCAGGCGCGGCACCAGGGACCATCGATGTTGGACGACGGCCGCGCCAAGGTGCTCGATGGCGTGACAACGCTGGAAGAAGTACTGCGGGTAGGACGCGACCTGTGAGTGTCCGGGTCGTGCGGAGTAGTGATTGATGGCTGCGTTCGAGTATCTGGCCTTGTCCGCCGATGGCCGTCGCCGCAAGGGCGTGGTCGAGGCCGACAGTGCACGTCAGGCACGCCAGCAGTTGCGTGAGCGCAATCTGGCACCGGTGCAGGTGGAGCCGGTCGCGACGCGCGAAGGCGCGGCCAGCGGCAATGGTGGCGGGCGTATCGGCAGCGCCGACCTGGCTCTGCTGACCCGGCAGCTGGCCACCTTGGTGCAGGCCGCGTTGCCGGTGGAGGAAGCCCTGCGCGCGGTCGCCGCACAGACCAGCAAGCCGCGCATACGTGCCACCTTGTTGGCGGTACGCGGCAGGATTCTGGAAGGGCACGGCTTGGCTGCCGCGCTGGCGGTGTATCCGCGGGCGTTTCCCGCGATCTATCGGAGCATGGTCGCGGCAGGCGAACGTGGCCATCTCGGCGTGGTGCTGGAACAGCTGGCCGACTACACCGAGCAGCGCCAGCAGTCACGGCAGCGGATCCAGCTGGCCTTGTTGTATCCGCTGATCCTGCTGGTGGTGGCGGGCTTGATCGTTGGCTTCCTGCTGGGCTATGTGGTGCCGGATGTGATCGATGTCTTCGTCGATTCCGGCCAGGCCCTGCCTTGGCTGACCCGTGCGCTGGTGGCCAGCAGCAACGCGCTCAGCCAGTGGGGGCCGTGGTTGCTACCCGTGCTGGCCGCTGCCGCTGTGTTGGCCTGGCGTGTGTTGCAGCAGCCGGCCAAGCGCTTGCGCTGTGACACGGCGTTGCTGCAGCTGCCGCTGTTCGGCCTGCTGCTGCGTGACCTGGATGCCGCGCGCTTTGCTTCCACGCTTGCAATCCTGGCGCGTAGCGGCGTGCCGTTGGTGGGTGCGCTGCGTATCGCCGCACAGGTGGTTGGCAATCAGTGCATCAAGGCCGGCCTGCTGCAGGCTGAAGTCGTTGTGCGCGAGGGCGGCAGTCTGACCCGCGCGCTGGAGCAGCACACGCCACTGCCGCCGATGCTGCTGCACATGGTCGCCGCAGGGGAGAAATCCGGTGCGCTGGACGCGATGCTGGCACGCGCCGCACGCAACCAGGAAGCCGATCTGGCCGCGCGCATCGCCTTGCTGATCGGCGTGTTCGAGCCTTTCATGCTGCTGCTGATGGGCGCGGTGGTGTTGTTGATCGTGCTGGCCATCCTGCTGCCGATCATGTCCTTGAACCAACTGGTGGGTTGAAACAGCAATGAACGTATCGGCAAAACAGCAGGCCGGCTTCACCCTGATAGAAATCATGGTGGTCGTGGTGATCATCGGCATCCTTGCCGCGCTGGTGGTGCCCAAGGTGATGGGACGGCCTGACCAGGCCAAGGTCACCGTCGCCCGCGGCGATCTCAAGGCGATCGCCTCGGCACTGGAAATGTATCGGCTGGACAACCGCCGCTATCCGGATACCCAGCAGGGCCTGGAAGCACTGGTACAGCGTCCGCCCAGCGGTGCCGACAAATGGAATCCTGAGGGTTACCTCGGGCGCCTGCCGGTTGATCCCTGGGGCAAGCCCTATCTGTACCTGGCACCGGGCAGCAAGGGCGGCTATGACCTGTGGAGCTACGGTGCCGATGGTCGCGAAGGCGGCGATGCACTGGATGCCGACCTGGACAGCAGGGACATCTGAGCGTGCGGCATACGCGCGGCTTCACCCTGGTGGAAGTACTGGTGGTGGTGGTGATCATTGGCGTGCTGGCCGGTGCGGTCGGCTTGTCCGGGGCGGCGCGTGGCGATGGCCATGTGCTGCGCGAGGAAGCCGAGCGCTTTGCTGCGGTGCTGCGCCTGCTCGCCGATGAGGCCGTGCAGGACAACCGCGAGTACGGCGTGCGCATCAGCACGCAGGGCTACGAGGTGCACGCCTATGACGCCCGTGATGGGCGCTGGCGGGCGCAGCCGGACTGGTCATCGCGACAGCTGCCGCAGGCCATGCAGCTGACGCTGAGCGTGGAAGGCACCCCGGTTGCATTGGCGGATGCCGGCACCGATGCACAGCCGCCGCAGATCGTGTTGTCGTCCTCGGCGCAATCGACACCCTTCAGCGCAACGCTGACTGCCACTGACAGACATGGTCTTGCTTTTCGGATCATCGCCGACGGCTTCAATGAGCCGCGGGTGCAGCAGGTGTCGTCGCAATGAAGCCGGCGCGTGGATTCACTTTGCTGGAAGTAATGGTGGCGCTGGCGGTACTGGCTGTGGTCGCGGCGATGGTGCATGTCACCCTGCAGCGCCATGTGCACAACGCGCGCCTGCTGGAGAGCCGTGCGTTGGCCGGCTGGCTGGCCGATACCACCCTGGCTGAGCTGCAGTTGCAGGGTGCAGCGGCACCGGGCAGTAGTGAAGTCATTGTCGAACAGGGCGGTCGACGCTGGCGGGTGCGGTGCGAGATACAGGCCACCGCCGAGCCGCAGCTACGGCTGGTGCAGCTGCGGGTGGCGGATGCGGACAGCGAGGATGGTGGCGTCAGCCTGACTGGTTTCGTCGGGGTGGGGCAGTGAAACCGCGTGCAGATTCCGGCTTTACCCTGCTGGAAGTGCTGGTCGCGGTGGCGATCTTCGCTCTGATTGGCATTGCCAGCCATCGTCTGCTGGTGTCCGCGATACGTGTGGATTCACAGACTCGGGAGCAGGAGCAGCAGTTGCGGCAACTGCTGCGGGCGATGACCAGCCTGGAACGCGATGTCGAGCAGGCCGTCGTGCGGCCGGTACTGGCCAATGACAGTAGCGATGAGCCTGCATTCTGGAGCGATCCCGACGGACAAGGCCTGCACTGGACGCGTGCTGGCTGGAGCAATCCGCAGGCCATGCGGCGCGCGCAATTGCAGCGGGTGCACTGGCGCTATGAAGGCTCGTATCTGCTGCGCGAGTACTGGCCGGTGCTGGACCGCGCCAACGACAGCGCTGCGCAGCGGCAACAGGTTCTGCAGAACATCACCGCCCTGCATTGGCGTTATCTGGATCGGCAGGGCATATGGCGCACGCAATGGCAGGCTACGGAGACGCAGCCACTGCCCCGCGCGTTGGAAGTGCGCATTGAGCACCCGCGGTTTGGCGTGCTGCGGCGGGTGTTGTTGCTGCCCGCAAGCGATGCTGGGAGGCAGTCACCATGAAGCGAATGCAGCAAGGCGTCGCGCTTATCACAGTGCTGCTGGTGGTGGCGCTGGCGGCCACCGTGTGTGCGGCCCTGGTCACTCGCCAGCAGCTATCGATACGTGCCAGTGCAAACCAGCTGCATGCACGCCAGGCCTGGCAGTACGCGCGCGGTGGTGAGCAGCTGGCCAGTGCCATGCTGACGGCGGATCTGCGCGAGCGTGCGGGCATTGATCATCGCGGGGAGTCTTGGGCGCAGGGTTTGCCGGTATATCCAGTGGACGGTGGTCAGCTGAGTGTGTCGATCGACGATCTCTCCGGCCGCTTCAATCTCAACAGCGTTGTACAGAACGGCGAACTGGATGGCGCTGCATTTGCACGCCTGCAGCGCCTGCTGATGCTGTTGCGGATGGACCCGCAATTGGCCTGGCATCTGGTGGCCTGGCTGGCGCCATCATTGGCGCCGGATATGATCCGTCTTTCCAGCGAGCGCGAATACCAGCGCCGCCAGCCGGCGTATCGGCCGGCGCGACGTGCCCTGCAGGATGTCAGTGAGTTGCGCTTGCTGGCTGGCGTCGATGACGCGGTCTACCAGCGCCTGCTGCCGCATGTCAGCGCGCTACCGGCAACGGCTGCGCTCAATCTCAATACCGCCGATCCGCTGCTGTTGGCCAGTCTCGCCGATGGGCTCGGCCTTGCCGATGGCCAACGCTTGGCCGCCGCTCGCGCTGGCAATGGTTTTGCCAGCGTCGATGAGGTGCTGGCACAGCCGCTACTGCAGCGACGGCTGGTGGCACGCAGCGGTTTGGCGGTGCGTAGCAACTGGTTCCTCGCCAGCACTGAAGTCGTCATCGGCGAACGCCGCCTGCGCCTGCTCAGCACCTTGCGCCGCGATACGGGCAGCGTGCAGGTGGTTGCCCGGCAGTTGGCCCCCCCTGCATTTCCCGAGAAAGATCAATGAAGCCACAACTGCCATTGCCATGCCTGTTCCTGCCTGCATGGTGCAGTGCGAGCCTGCAGGATGATCTGCAGGTCAGCTGGAGCGATGGTCAGCGGGCCGCGCAGCTGCCCTTGCGTGAGGCGCTGGCAACACTCAAGGGCCGCACGATCGCCTTGATCGTGCCGGTTGAGCACGTCGCCAGCTGTGCCGTCAGCCTGCCCGCGGGTAGCAGACACTGGCAGCTGAAAGCCATGCCCTATGCGCTGGAGCCGCTGCTTGCCGAAGAGGTGGAAGGCATGCATCTGGTCCTGGGCGAACGCCTGCACGATGGTCAGCACCGGGTGGTGGCCATCAAGCGTGCTCTGCTGCAGTCTTGGCTGCACTATCTGCGCGAGAACGGTGTGCGGGTAAACGCAATCCATGTGGATGCGGACCTGCTACCGAACGAGCCTGCAAGCCTGTGCTGGGGCAGTGCCCGTTGCCTGTTGGCCGATGCCAATGGGCTGCGGCTCGCGCTGACGCCAACGCAGCTACCTGCAGTGCTGGAGCGGCTGCCAGCAACCTGTAAGGTATTCCACGCCCTCGATGACGAACCGGTGTTGCCGGGGGGAGCGAAAGTCGGACTGCAGATGTTCGACGGCACGCAGCCGACGTGGATGGCCGGGCAGTGTTCGCATGCATTGAATCTGGCACAGGGAGAATTTGCTGCCGCTTCAAGCCTGCGCCTGCAACACTGGAAGCCAGTGGCGTGGTCACTGGTGGCTGTTCTGCTGGCGCAGCTTGCATTCGATGGCGCACAGGCGTGGTTGCTGAACCAGCAGGCAGCCGCTTATCGGCAGGCCAACGAAGCCATCTACAAGGGTTTGTTCCCGCAGGAACAGCGCATCGTCGACCTGAAAGCGCAGTTCGACCAACATCTACGCCAAGGCAGTTCCGCCACCCAGCTGCAGGCTTTGCTGGCAGCGGTTGCCGAGGCCATGCCGGCCACGGCGGAGGTGCAGTTGCGACGGATGCACTACCAGGCCGGGCAGGGCGAACTGCTGCTGCAATTGCAGGGCGAACACTCGGCGTTGCAGAGGCTGCAGCAAGGTCTGCAGGCCAGGCAGTTGCGGGTGAAGGAGACGCGCTTGGATGAGGCTGATCTGCAATTGGTAGTTGGAGTGGCGCAATGAGCACGACTTTTTCAAACACATTTGGAATGCAGGTCATGCGTGATCGGATCGCCGCGCGCTGGCACCTGTTGGCACCGCGCGAGCGCACCGCATTGCAGCTGTTGCTGGTGTTCGCGGCCGTGCTGGCATTCTGGTTTGGTGCATGGGTGCCGACCCGCGAAGCTCTGCAGCAGGCCCGCAGCAGTGTGATCACGGAGCAACAGTTGCAGGGGCATCTGCGTGCCAATGCGCCACGTTTGATTGCAGCCGCACAGCGCACTGCTATGCCAAACCCGGAGCAGCTGCCCGCGCTGCTGACAGCGGCGGCGGACAAGCATGGGCTGGCAATCAACGGGGTGCAGCAGGTGGATCAGCGCATCAAGCTTGCGTTGAGTGGTGCACCAGCTGATGTGATGGTGTGGTTGCAAGCGCTGCACGGCATGGGCGTTTCCGTGGATGAGCTGACACTCGCACAGCAGCCCGATGCAAGCTGGAATGGCGAGGTGTCGTTGCTCGTTTCGCGAAGCTGAACGTGACGACGGCAGGGTCTGTTGCCGCTGAAACTGTCGCATCGCACAAAAAACCGTGTTATCAATGTTCCCCATGAACGCAGTCCGCGCCAGCTTTTACTTTTGGTATTACTTTCCCAAGCCGCTGGCGGAGGAAGGACTGCGCTTACCCTGAAGAAACTTTCAGATGCATTCCCGAAAAGCCGCCAGCGAACCTGGCGGCTTTTTTCATGCCGCCACGCTGGGGCCAAACCATTCACTCGCTTTGAACTGGAGACCCCCATGCCCCCCCATACCGACGATCTGCGCATCCGCAAACTTGAACCCCTGACCTCGCCGGCGCAGCTGCTGGCGCTGCTGCCCTGTGACGAGGAAGCCTCGCAGACCGTGGCCGACGCTCGTGCCTCGCTGCACCGCATCCTGCATGGCCAGGACGACCGTCTGGCCGTCGTGGTCGGCCCCTGCTCGATACATGATCCGGTGGCGGCAATCGAATACGCCCAGCGCCTGCGTCCGCTGCGTGATGCGCTGGCTGGCGAGCTTGAGATCGTGATGCGCGTGTACTTCGAGAAGCCGCGGACCACGGTCGGCTGGAAGGGCCTGATCAACGACCCGGACCTGGACGGCAGCTTCAACATCAACAAGGGCCTGCGCGTGGCGCGCGGCCTGTTGCGTGACATCAACCGCCTCGGCCTGCCGGCCGGCGTGGAGTTCCTGGACGTGATCTCGCCGCAATACATCGCCGACCTGGTGGCCTGGGGCGCGATTGGTGCGCGCACCACCGAAAGCCAGGTGCACCGCGAGCTGGCCTCCGGCCTGTCGTGCCCGGTCGGCTTCAAGAACGGCACTACCGGTGATGTGAAGATCGCCGCCGATGCAGTCGGCGCGGCCTCGCACCCGCACCACTTCCTGTCGGTGACCAAGGAAGGCGGCACCGCCATCGTCGCCACCCGCGGTAATCCGGATTGCCACGTGATCCTGCGCGGCGGCAAGACCCCGAACTACGATGCTGCCAGCGTGCAGGCCGCCAGCGAGGTGCTGGCCAAGTCGCAGCTGCCGGCGCGGCTGATGATCGACGCCAGCCACGCCAACAGCAGCAAGAAGCCGGAAAACCAGCCCAAGGTCATCGATGACATTGCTACCCAGCTGGAAGCCGGTGAGCAGCGCATTGTCGGGGTGATGATCGAAAGCCACCTGGTCGCCGGTCGCCAGGACCTGGTCGAAGGTCAGCCGCTGGTCTACGGCCAGAGCATCACCGACGGCTGTATCGATTGGGACAGCACCGTGCAGGTACTGGAGCGTCTGGCCGATGCGGTGCGTGCCCGCCGCCGCGCCCAGCTGGAAGCGGCCGCCTGAGGATTCCGTGACAGTTTCACTGGCGCACATCGGGCTGCCCGCGTAATTTACGCGGCGGGGGGCGGCAAGCCTCCCGCCTGCTGTGGAGACAGGGGAGCACCGTTTCCGGCAGGAAGCCTATGAATCAACGCTCCATGGAGAAGGAACTGATGCGTACCCGTATGTGCACCGTGGCATTGGCATTGATGCTGGTCCCGTCGTTGGCGTTGGCCAAGAAGGAAGTTGTGGACTCGGGCAGCGGCTGCCTGCAGAACCTGTCGGTAGCCGGTGGCTTCACCAGCGGCAAGCAGTTCCTGGCCTCGACCGAGCACGAAGGTGTCAGCTACGCCGACGCGTTCGCCAAGACCGTTGCCGCGATCGAAGCCGAAGGCATGGTTGGTATCTACCCGAATGAGACCACCGGCTATATCGCCGCCGAAAACCCGGTCCGTGGCGGCGGTGGTTCAACCGTTCCGCTGCGCACCACCGTGCGTCGCCAGCCTGATGGCAGCGTCCGGGTCGAAGTGCGTTTCAGCATCAAGGGCGGCCAGATGACGTCCAACAAGGCCGTTGGCGAAGGCCTGTGCAAGATTGCCGACGCAGCAAGCCTGTAAGTCGGACAGGAGCAGGGGCAGGTGAAGGGTCTGTGGTTTCTGTATCTGCTGGAGTGCCGTGACGGCAGCTATTACGCGGGTATCAGTACCGATGTGCAGGCCCGCTTCCTGGCCCATGTTGCCGGCAAGGGGGCGCGCTATACCCGCGCGCACCCGCCGCTGCGGGTCCTGGCCAGCCGCGCCTATGCCGACCGCTCGGCCGCGTCACGCGCCGAATGGCAGATCAAGCAGCTACCGCGCGAGCGCAAGCTGGCCTGGCTGGAACGGACAGAAGATTGAGGTAGAGTCGCACCTGTAGCCGCGGCAGCTAGCGGCTTCCAACGTCCGGTCATCCGGACAACAGCCACGCATGCAGCGGCGGTAGCAGGGCGGCAGCGTGCCGGCATCATCCTCAAGCGGGGTATTGCAATGGCAGGTTGGTACGAGTTGGACAAGAGCAGCGACGGTCAGTTCTATTTCGTGCTCAAGGCAGGCAACGCCGAGGTCATCCTGACCAGCGAGCGTTACACCGCGCGTTCCGGGGCGGAGAACGGCATCGCCTCGGTGCAGAAGAACAGCCCGGACGAAGCGCACTATGAGCGCAAGACCGCCAGTGATGGTCGCTACCACTTCAATCTGAAAGCGGCCAACCACCAGGTGATCGGCAGCAGCCAGATGTATTCATCGCAGGCCGCGCGCGAAGCCGGCATCACCAGCGTCAAGGGCAACGGCCCCAGCACCACGATCAAGGACAAGACCGCGTAGCGGTGTTGTAGCTGTCGTAATGAAAAACCCCGGGAAAACCGGGGTTTTTCAATTGTAGTGGGGGGGGGGGGCGGGGGGGGGGGGCGGCGGGGGGGGGGCGGGGGGGGGCGGGGGGGGGTGGGGCGTGGGGGGCGGGGGGGGTGGGGGGGGGGGGGTGGGGGGGGGGGCTGGGGGGGGGGGGGGTCGGGGGGGGCGGGGGG
>NZ_JBRREG010000045.1:0-35153 GCF_056760155.1 Stenotrophomonas sp. STEN022 | reverse complement strand
TTGTGGTCTGTTCGTTTTGGCCTTTTCCTTTCGGCCCCCCCCCCCCCCCGCCTTGGGGGCCGCCAATAAATTTGGGGGCCACACCCCGGCCCCAAACGCCGCCGAATCAAACGGCCAATCCAGCTCCCTGCCGCCTGCATCCCGCAATACCGGCACGCGCGCGCCATAGGCCGCCTCCAGCGCCGCATCGTCATCGATGAACACACTGTCGAATTCCGGCGCCCGTGCCTGCGCCAACACCGCCAGCGCCAGGTCGCACAGATGGCAATCATCACGTTGGTACAGGGTCAATCCCATCGCGCATCTGCTCCGGCAATGCTGCGCTGCAGACATGGCCTGCAGCGATGAACCCGTAGAATAGCGGCCATCTCAACGCAACACGCAGAATCAGCATGTCCGTCAGTACGTTCGACCTGTTCAAGATCGGCATCGGCCCGAGTTCGTCACACACCGTCGGCCCGATGCGCGCGGCCGAGCGCTTCGTCCACCGATGGCTGCTGGATCCGGGCCAGCTGGACAACACCGTGCGCATCCGCGCCGAGGTGTTCGGCTCGCTGGCCCTGACCGGGCGCGGCCATGGCACCGACAAGGCGGTATTGCTGGGCCTGGAAGGCCATCGCCCCAACGAGATCGATCCGGACATCATCCCGGCCACGCTGGAACGCATCCGCAGCAGCAAGCGCATCAAGTTGATGGGACAGCGCGAGATCGCCTTCGACGAGAAGCGCGACCTGGCCCTGAACAAGCGCCAGAAGCTGCCGTACCACACCAACGGCATGCGCTTCACCGCCTACGATGCCGACGATCAGATCATCGCCACCCGCGATTACTACTCGGTCGGCGGCGGCTTCGTGGTGAATGAAGATGATGCCGCCGATGACCGCATCGTGCCGGACCAGACGCCGATCCCCTACCCGTTCAAGAGCGGCGACGAGCTGCTGGCGCAGGCGGCGCGCAGCGGCCTGAGCATCGCCCAGATGATGTACGAGAACGAGAAGTGCTGGCGCAGCGAGGATGAGATCCGCGCCGGCCTGCGCGAGATCTGGGACGCCATGCAGTCCTGCGTGACCCGCGGCATCCGTTCCGAAGGCACCTTGCCCGGCGGCCTGCATGTCAGCCGCCGCGCACCCACGCTGTACCGCGAACTGTCCTCGCGCCCCGAGGCCGCGATGCGCGACCCGCTGACGACGCTGGACTGGGTCAATCTGTACGCTTTGGCAGTCAACGAAGAAAACGCCGCCGGTGGCCGCGTGGTCACCGCGCCCACCAACGGTGCAGCCGGCATCATTCCGTCGGTGCTGCACTACTACGACCGCTTCTGCCCGGGCAGCAACGAGCAAGGCGTGTTCAACTTCCTGCTGACGGCTGCCGCCATCGGCATCCTGTACAAGGAAAACGCCTCGATCAGCGGCGCTGAAGTCGGCTGCCAGGGCGAAGTCGGCGTGGCCTGCTCGATGGCCGCTGGCGGCCTGATGGCAGCACTGGGCGGTAACCCCGGCCAGATTGAGAACGCTGCCGAGATCGGCATGGAACACAACCTCGGCCTGACCTGCGACCCGATCGGCGGGCTGGTGCAGATTCCCTGCATCGAGCGCAACGCGATGGGCTCGGTGAAGGCGATCAATGCCAGCCGCATGGCCATGCGCGGCGACGGCAAGCACAAGGTCTCGCTGGACAAGGTGATCAAGACCATGCGCGACACTGGCCGCGACATGCAGGACAAGTACAAAGAAACCAGCCGTGGCGGCCTCGCCGTCAACGTCATCGAGTGCTGATACGCGCGTAAACCGGCGCTGGCCCCGCTGGGGCTGGCGCCTGCTGGTTATTTTGTTGCTTTGGCTGAGCGCAAGCTGGCTGTGGCGCAGTTACTGGACCGCAGCGCCCGGCCAAGGCGCCGTCGCCACCGATGGCAGTTTCGACATTCCCATCAGCATCCGCCTGCAGGAACACTGGGCGTTGAATCTGGATCTGCATCCAGGCAGCTTGAGCGACGAGGAATTCGCGCACCGCACCGCTCCGTGGAAACAAGCAACACCAGACACCAGCGCAATCACGTTGCAGTGGCGATTGCTTGCAAACGACGGGCAACAGCTTGCCGCCGGCACCACCCCGTTCCACCGCGTGGACAGCTGGTCGAGCGACACCGTCAGCTGCACCCAGCCCCTGCCATCAATCCCGCCCGGACGCTACCGGCTGGCAGGCCAGTTGAGCGCAGCACCGTCTGCAGCCACCGGCATGGACATGGCCGTGGCAATCAGAGCCGCCAATAGCAAGGCATGGAACAGCTGGCAGCTCGATCTGGCCTGGTGGACAGAGCTAGTCAACATGCTGCTGGTCCTGCCCTTGGGCATCCTCCTGTTGCTGGCGTTATTGGCCCACACGCTGTGGCGCCAACGCAGCCGTCCCCACTAACCGCAAGCAGGCATCGCCAAGTTCAGGACGAGCGCTTTCGATCCGCAACGTACGCGTGTTGCAATACTTCCGCTCGTTACACCAGAATCGCCCATCACAACGCAGCTTCAGGGGGAGCGGATGCACGGCGAAAAGGAATCCGGCGAGCAGGCGCCGACGCGACGTCCGCGCTCGGCCGCACGCACCGCAGCGCCCGGCAATGGCGTGGCGACCTTGATCAAGCTGGTACTTGCCGCAGCGGCCCTGCTGTTGCTGGCCTACCACTTTGGCAATCGAAAGCCGGCGCCAGCAGTTACTGACACGGCCGCAACTGCATCAGATGTCGTAGCGCCCGCAGCTGCAGCACCCGGCTCGGGCGCTGAAGCAATGGTCATCCAGGGCGAGAAGTCCACGACGATGGCGAACATAGACGAGGCGCAGATGTCGGTACAGGAAGGCGGCAGTGTATTGCGCATCGAAGGCAGTGTCGGCAGGAACTTTGCCACCCAGATGAAGACGCTACTTGATGCCAATCCAAGCGTGCGTCGCATCGATATCACCAGCGGCGGTGGCTATGCCAATCCGGGGCTGGAAGCTGCACGCCTGATCAACCGCAACAACCTCACCGTGCGGGTCCGCTCGCACTGCGCCAGCATGTGCGTGGCACTTTGGGCTGCCGCCAACCAACGGCAGATGGAGGCCGATGCGGTGATCGGCCTGCACCAGTGGAATCCGCAATGTGATGCCCGCCCTGAAGAGGCTGAGCGCAAGGAGTGCCACTACCAGGTCCAGTTCGCTACCGAGCACAACTCCAGCTACAACGCGTGGCTGCGCGCGGCCGGCTTCAACCAGCGCTTGTTGAACCTGCAGTCGCAGACCGCTTCCGAAGACATGGCGGTACTGCTCGCCCCGCAGCTATGGGAGAACGGAGTGGACTTCACCGCCGTCGACAGCAATGGGGCACGCATGAGCCGTGAAGCCGTCCTGCAGCACCTCGCCGCCAGGGCCAAGCGCGGTTGACCACTCAGGCGGTGCGCCTGCCGAGCTTCAGCGTGCCTTCCAGGGCCAACAGAGCCACCGCCAGCCAGATCGCCACATAGGTCGGCCACTGCCCGTGACCGACGCTCTCACCCAGCAGCAAGGCCGCCAGCATAAGTAGTACCGGCTCCACATAGGTAAGCAGGCCGAACAGGCTGAATGACAGCATCTTCGAGGCCAGCATGTAGCACATCAGCGCCACCGCGCTGATCGCCCCGAGCAGCGGAATCAACATGTACAAAGCCGGCTTCTGCGCCAACGCTGCCAGCAGCTGATGCCCATCACCAATCGCCGCCCACCAGGCCACCGGCAGCAACAGCACCAGTTCCACCCAGAACCCACCGAGGTGACCGATGCGCAGATGCCGGCGCAGCAGGAAGTAAGCCGGGTAGCCCAAGGCCACCAGCAGCATTTCCCACGACAGACCGTGGTTGCGCAGCAAGGCCCAGCCCACGCCGAGCGCGGCACTGGCCACAGCCAACTTCTGCAGGGCCGACAGGCGCTCGCCGTAAACCACGCGCCCCAGCAGCACCATCACCAAGGGCAGCAGGAAGTAACCCATCGATACCTGCAACGCGCGGCCATGCAGCGGCGCCCACAGAAACAGCCAAAGCTGTACTCCGACCATGCCCGCGCACAGCGGCAACGCCCACCACAACCGGCGCTCAACCCGCAGGCGTCGCAGGGTATCGATGATCAGGGTCTTCTCACCACTCACATGCAACATCAGCGCTATCAACGGCACCGCGAACAACACCCGCCAGCCAAAGATATCGCCACCTTGCAGCGGCGCCAGCTGCGGGCTGGCGTAGTACATCAGACCGAACAGCAACGACGCTGCCAGTGAAACCAGAACACCTTTGGACACAGCACACCTGTCAGAGGAGGAAAGCAGCGGCGTGCGACCTGCGCGGCATGGCAACGCAGGCTTCATGACGCCAGCACCCCGGCATCATAAAGCCTGAAAGTTGCACCACTACCACTGAATGACGGGTTTCACCGCCCACTCGACATCTTCGCGAGTGCAATCGATGCCGGCCCTCGCAGCTCCCTGCCAGGGCCGGCAATCAGTCCGCGATGCAGCACACCATCGGCGCTGCATCGAAGCTCAGCGGTTGACGATGGTCAACACGTCGTCCAGCAATGCTGCGGCGGTTACTTCGGCGCCCGCGCCCGGCCCCTGGATCAACAGCGGCTGGCTGTTGTAGCGGTCGCTGTGGATTGCCACCCGGTTGTCGGTGCCGCTGCCGCCAGCCAGAGCATGGCCTTGCGGCAGTGCACGCAGACCAACGCTTGCACCCTGCGCATCCAGGCGGCCCACGAAGCACAGCTTCAAACCCTGCGCGCGTGCCTGCTGCAGGCGTTCGGCCAAAGGCGCGTCCAGCAACGACAGTGCGCCATCCACATCGTCGGAGGACAGTGCCGCCAATGCCGTTGGCACCAGCGAGTCGACCTTGATCTGATCGGCTTCCAGCGGCACACCCGCCGCACGTGCAAGGATCAGCAGCTTGCGGCGTACATCTTCGCCGGACAGATCAATACGTGGATCCGGCTCCGTGTAACCGGCAGCGGCGGCTTCGCGTACACAGGCGGAAAACGGCTGACTACCGTCATAACGATCGAACAGCCAGGCCAGCGACCCGGACAGCACACCTTCGATGGCATGCACATGGTCACCACCGGCAACCAGGGCGCGGATGCTGCGCAACAGCGGCAGGCCCGCACCGACCGTTGCCGCGTCACCATAGCGGGCGTCGCCGCTCGCAATCACCGCGCCAATTTGCTGCGCGCGCGCCAAGGCCGTGCCATTGCCCAACTTGTTTGCGGTCACCACATGGATACCCTGCGCCAACCACCGTGCATGGTCTGCTGCGACGGCTTCACTGGCGGTGGCATCCACCACGATGTCACCAACACGCAGGCGCCCTACTTCCTCGCGATGCACCGGCTCATCACCTTGTCGCTGCGCGTCACGCGCACGCGACAGCGCCGCCTCCGGCGCATCCTCGCAGGCGAGCGCGATGCGCGAGTTGGCCACCACATGCAGTGAAGGCAGGCTCAGCTGCCGCTGTTGCAATGCCTGGTAGCGGGCAACAAAGGCCGAGCCAACCGTACCGGTTCCCAACAACACCAGCCGCGCCTGCGGCTGTTCCAGCGGACGCAGCACCGCGCTCATGCATCCACCGTTTTTTTACAGGTGCCAGCGGTCAGCTGCGCTTCGGCAATCACCTTGGCGGCGCGCTCCAGACCAGCCTGCAGGTCGGCGACCAGGTCCTCGCTGGACTCGATGCCCACCGACAGACGCAGCAGGCACTCGCTGATGCCCGCCGCTGCACGCGCATCGGCGCTCATTGCAGCGTGGGTCATGGTTGCCGGATGCGCGACCAGGCTTTCCACGCCGCCCAGCGATTCGGCCAGGGTGAAGTAGTGCAGACCATCCAGGAAGGCGCGCACCGCCGCATACGGATCGTCACCCTCGCAAGCGGCCAGCTCGAACGACAGCATCGCGCCGAAACCCTTCTGCTGACGCGCCGCCACCGCATGGCCCGGATGCGACTCCAGCCCCGGGTAATACACGTTGGAAACAGCGTCACTGGCCGCCAGCAGCTCAACCACGGCGCTGGTGTTTTCCTGGTGCACGCGCAGGCGTGCATCCAGGGTGCGCAGGCCGCGCAGGGTCAGGAAGGCATCGAAAGGCGAACCGGTCAGGCCCAGCGCATTGGCCCACCACACCAGTTGCTGGTGCACTTCGGCATCACGCGCAATCACCGCACCACCAACCACGTCACTGTGGCCGTTGACGTATTTGGTGGTCGAATGCAGCACCACGTCGGCGCCGAAGGCGATCGGCGTCTGCAGCGCCGGCGACAGGAAGGTGTTGTCCACAACCACCTTGGCACCGGCCTTGTGCGCGGCCTCGATGACGAAGCGCAGGTCGGTGATGCGCAACAGCGGATTGGACGGGGTTTCGATCAGCACCAGCTTCGGCGACTGCACCAGCGCATCGGCCAGCGAGCGCGGGTCGGTCAGGTCGGCGGTGATCAGCTCGAAGTGTCCCTTCTTGGCCAGCGCATTGAACAGGCGCCAGCTGCCACCGTAGGCATCGTGCGGCACCACCAGGTGATCACCCGGCTCCAACAAGGCATTCAACACCAGGTTGATCGCGCCCATGCCGGTCGCGGTGATCACCCCGCCGGCACCACCTTCCAGCTCGGCCAGTGCTTCGCCGAGCAGGTCGCGGGTCGGGTTGCCACTGCGGGTGTAGTCATACTGGCGCTTGTTGCCGAAACCATCAAAGCTGAAGTTGGACGACAGCACGATCGGCGGCGTCACCGCACCATAGGCTGTGTCGCGGTCGATGCCCGCACGTACAGCGGCGGTGGCGCGGCTGCAGGAGATATCGGAAGTGTGGGACAGGCTCATGCGGTTTCTCCAGGCAGGCGTAGGGCAGTGGCGAGGATCGCGTCGATGCGATCGGTTTCTTTGAGGAAGGCGTCGTGGCCGTAGGGCGAGCGCAGCACGCGCAGGCTGCCGCGCTGACCCAGGCCTTCGACCAGCGCGACCAGGTCCGACAGCGGCACCAGCCGGTCACCTTCAACCGCGACCACCAGGGTCGGCACGCTGACGGCGGCCGGATCAACCCGGTGCAGATCGATGGATTCGGACAGACGCAGGTAGGCGTTGACGCGGGTGCGGGCCACGTACTGTGCGCCAGCAGCGTCGAGGTAATCCTCGGCGGCGACGCGCACACGACCATTGACCACTTCCGGTGGCGCATCGAAGCGTTCACCAAATTCTTCCGGGGTGCGATAGCTGAGCATGGCGAACTGACGCGCCAGCGCCAGACCATGACTCTCCGCGCACTGCAGCTGCCCCAACGCGACCGCACGACGCTGCAGCGCGCGCCACGCCGATGCATACGGGTGCGGGCGGTGCGCGCCACTGACCGCGATCAGCTTGTGCAGGCGGCGCGGATGGCGGATGGCCAGTTGCAGGCCAACCAAGGCGCCATAGGAGTAGCCGACGAAGCCATGCAGCTGCTCGATATGCAATGCGTCCAGCAACGCGGCGATGGCATCGGCCTGATCGGCGGTATCGATGGGCGCATCAAGCTCGCCATCCGCGCCGATGAAATCAAAACCAAGCAAGCGACGACACGCCGGATCCAGCGCGCGGCCAGTACCGACCAGGCCCTCGGCCCAGCCTTTCTCGGCATAGCCCGTATTCGCGGCGAGATGCCGGTGCGCGGAAATACCGCCGGCCACCAGCACCACCGGTGCGTCGGCAGCGCCAACCAGCTCGTAACGCAGGCGCAGCGCACGCTGACCTGCGTGTCGCATGCGCAGCTGCAGCTCGATCTCGCCACGCACAGCGGCAACGCTGCTGTCGGCACGGTCAATGAAAGCGACGGGGGCAAGCTGGACTGCGGTAGCGGTGGCGAAACTCATGGCGGTATCCGATAAGGAGCGGCCATCGAGCTTTCGCGGAGCTCGTGTTCGCCGTACACGCGGTACGGAACGAACCATCTTTCGGCGGACACGGAGGTCACCGCAGGATTTGGCACCAAACGCAGCCGCTTGCGCGTCCGCTGGTTGCCCCGGCTTCAAAGGGCCTGTCCCTCTGCCGGTCTCGATGGTGGCGCTACATTGCCAGCCCCTTTCCCGACTGTCAATCGCTTTATTCGCATAAAGAGATGGATAAGTTTCGAGGGCAACCAAACAGGCACAATCAGGCCCTGCCCCAAGGACGCCGCACCGTGCCCCGCACCATTCCTTCACTGCTGTCACTGGCACTGCTGTGCGCCAGCGGCGCCGAAGCAAGTCCGAGCAGTCGCTGGCGTGAAGCCTGGGGACTGGCAAATGCGCCGACAGCCGTGGTCGCGGCGGCCAATTCGGACGCTTTCGCCAGCCTGCAGCTGCAGCCACGCGCAGGCGGACGCAACGCTGTCGTCAGCAACCTGACCGCTGGTCCGGTAGAGGTCCGCCTGCAGGGCGATAGCCGGGCACCGAACGCCACCGTGCTGGCCGCAGGAGAGAAGCGCAGCCTGTTGTGGCTGGCGGATGATGGCAATCCGCTGCGCCTGGCCTTGGACGCGTTTCCTGGCGACCCAGCAGCGCAACCGCAGGATCATCTCTATCTATTGCCGCTGCAAATTGCCACCGCTCGGGTCAGCCAGGCCTTCGCTGGCCACTACAGCCATAGCGATGCGCAGAACCTGTACGCGGTGGATTTCCCCTTGCCGGAAGGCACCCCGGTGCTGGCCGCGCGTGCCGGCCGGGTCATGCAGGTGGTCGACAGCCGCCAGCAAGGCAGTCTGCTGCGCATCCTGCACAGCGACGGCAGCATGGCCCTGTACGCGCACCTGCAGGCTGGCAGCGCCAACGTCCGCCCCGGGCAGAACGTGGCTGCCGGGCAGGCGATCGCCCTGTCCGGCAACACCGGCCACAGCAGCGGACCGCACCTGCATTTCGTGGTGCAGGCCAATACCGGGCTGGCGCTGCGCTCGATTCCGTTCCGAATGGGCAGCGCGCGCGGCGAACTGAAGTTTCCCAAACAGACCCCCTGAAACAACCAATACCTCACATTAGGACTTGACAGAACTCATGTGTATTGATGTATTGATACACATGGATGCAAAAGCACTACATATCGCCCCACAGGCGGCCGAGCCGATCTACCGACAGATCGCCGAACAGCTGCGACGAATGATCAGCGCCGGACAATTACCAGCCGGAACACTGCTGCCTTCCGTGCGCGACGTGGCATCGGCCCATGCAATCAACCCGATGACGGTGTCCCGCGCTTACAGCCAATTGGAAACCGAAGGCCTGTTGGAGCGCCTGCGCGGCAAGGGCATGGCAATCGCCAGTCGCCGCGCCGGTGGCGACAGCCTCAGCCAACGCCTGCAACAGGCCGAGCCATTGCTGCAGGAACTGGCCCGTCATTGCCTGGAACTGGAACTTCCCGCCGGCCGCGTCCTGACGCGGCTGCAGCAACTACTCGAAAAGGAATCGACATGAACGCCATGACCCTACCTGCCCCCCCCACGCTTGACCTGAGCATGCCGCTGCGAGCACACGCGCTGCAGCTGCGCTATGGCAAGCATGCGGTACTGCGCGATGTCAGCCTGCAATTGCCGCGTGGGCAGGTGCTGGGCCTGATCGGCCGCAACGGCGCAGGCAAAAGCAGCCTGATCGGCTGCATGCTCGGCTTGCTGCAGCCGCAATCCGGCCAGGCAATGGTGATGGGCGCCCCCGCGCTCAGCATGGACGATGCACGCAAGATGCGCGTGGCCTATGTCCCGCAGCAGCCGCAGTCGTTCATATGGATGAAAATCGACCAGTTGTTCGCTTACCTGAGCCAGCTGTACCCCAGCTGGGACCGCAGCTACGCCGATACACTGCTCAAGCGATGGGAACTGGATCCACGCCGAAGCATCGCCAAACTGTCGCCAGGGCAGGCCCAGCGTCTGGCGCTGATCCGGGCGCTGGCACCACGCCCAGCGCTGCTGGTGCTGGATGAACCTGCATCCGTGCTGGACCCGATCGCGCGCCGCGAGCTGATGCGCGACATCGTCGAACAGGCCATCGACAATGAGGCCACGGTACTGTTTTCCAGCCACATCATCAGCGACCTTGAGCGCGTCGCCTCACACGTTGTCCTGCTCCACCACGGTGAAATCGTACTCAACCAGTCCTTGGACGAGCTCAAGGAGCGGATCGTCCGCCTGCAGGTGCCAGCCGCTGCCGCTGCCACGTTGCCGCCCCGCCTGCCAGGTGAACTGCTGCGCCGTCAGCTCAGCGATGGAACGCTCAGCCTGTTGATCGACGATCAAGCAATGCCACGCGAACTCCTGCTGGCAGACGGATTGCGTGCAGACCGCATGGGGCTTGAAGACCTGTTCATCGAGATCGCCGAATGAACACCGCCGCGCAGACCCGAACCGTGATGCCACCGTGGACAACGCTTCGCACCGTACTTGCAGCCGCCAGCTGGGCAAACCTCCTGCTTGCCCTCGGTTGGCTGCTTGCACTGGCACTACCGCTGCTGGGCACCGGCGCAAGCAAGCCATTCCCCCTGCATCTGACGCTGTGCGCCTGCATGGTGCTGTTCTGGGCGATGCTGAGCGGCGGTCGCTTGATTGGCACCACCTTGCTGGCGTCCCGACTACGACTGCCAAAAATTGCGCAGCAGGCGTTGCGCCAGGCATTAGTCGCCCTGATGCTGGCGGTACTGATACCAACAGCGCTGATGGCCGCTGCTGGCGACACTCATGTTGCACTCAACCTGCTGGTCCTGCTCACCGCCCTGCTGTTCGGCCTGGCCTGGGTCTCCATGCCGCCCTGGATCGTATGGGTATTGCCACCGCTGGGCTATGCGTTGAACTGGCTGTTGGAACGTACCGATAACGCGTGGTTCCAGCTCGGCAATTCCCCGTTATTGAGTCTGACCTGCGCCGCCACGTTCCTCGTGCTGACGATCACCGGCTTCTGCTGGTGGATGCGGCAGCGACCGGCGAGCACACAATGGTCCACCTCGATTGCACAGCTATTGAGTCAGGACCGCCTGAGCCGAGGCGTAGACACCTCCGCACATGCCCCGTTCGGCGAAGGCACTCCAGTCGGCCACGACCTGCGGCGGCATTCCGACCAGGCCCTTTCGATAGCACTTGGTCCCGGCTTTGGTCGCCACACCGCCAAAAGCTGGCTGCGCGCACAGCTCCCCATCCTCGGCGTCGCCATCCTGTGGCTGCTGCTGAACCGGGAGGACGTCGCCGGCAGTGCATTGCTGTTCATTCCACTATTGGCGGTGGTCACCGCGTTTCCGCCAGTCATGCGACTGCAAACGCTGGTGCGCCGCCCCGCACTTGGCCTGCATGAGCCAGCCCTGCTGCCAGGCCTCCCACGGCACCCTGCGAACGCCTTGGCCAGCCAACTGGCCCGGCAGATGCTGTTGCGTGCAGCCCCGGCGGTACTGATGCTGGGAACGACTGCGGCGCTGCTGGGTGCAGGCAAGAATTACTTGCTGGTACTGCTCTGGTGCTGCATCAGCGCTTTGCTCTGGCTGCATGCGACCAGTCTGTTCGCCCTGCAGGGCCGTCTTGGGCGCGCCATGCAGATCGCCTTGATGGTACTGCTGCCCATCGCCTTGGTGACAACGGCGCTCCCGCAACCGACAGCTTCCTGGAAGCTGCCTGCCTGGTCCGTGGCAATGCTGGGGGGTGCACTGGCCTCTGCCTTGGCCCGCCGTTGGCTGGGTAGGCGCGCCCATCCCTGGCTGCAGACCTGAACCGATCCGCCCGCGGCCATGCCGATCCACAGCCGCGGGCGGCGGCAGGTATAATCGCCGGTTCATTCGTTTCTGATGCGCCCGGGCGGGCGCCCCTGCCATGTCCGAAGTCGCCACCGAAGCCACGCGCCGCCGTACCTTCGCCATCATTTCCCATCCTGACGCCGGCAAGACCACGCTGACCGAAAAGCTGTTGCTGTTCGGGGGCGCGATCCAGATGGCTGGCTCGGTCAAGGGCCGCAAGGCCGCGCGCCACGCCACCTCGGACTGGATGGCGCTGGAAAAGGAACGCGGCATCTCGGTCACCTCGTCGGTGATGCAGTTCCCCTACGAAGGCAAGATCGTCAACCTGCTCGACACCCCCGGCCACGCCGACTTCGGCGAGGACACCTACCGCGTGCTCACCGCGGTGGATTCGGCGCTGATGGTGATCGACGTGGCCAAGGGCGTGGAAGAACGCACCATCAAGCTGATGGAAGTCTGCCGCCTGCGCGACACCCCGATCATGACCTTCATCAACAAGCTCGACCGCGAGGGCAAGGACCCGATCGAGCTGCTGGACGAAGTGGAAACCGTGCTCGGCATCCAGTGCGCGCCGGTGACCTGGCCGATCGGCATGGGCCAGCGCCTGAAGGGCGTGGTGCACCTGCTGACCGGCGAGGTGCATCTGTACGAACAGGGGCGCAACTTCACCCGTCAGGATTCGACCATCTTCCCGTCGCTGGATTCCCCCGGCCTGGCCGAGAAGATCGGCGAGAAGATGCTGGCCGACCTGCGCGACGAACTGGAACTGGTGCAGGGCGCCAGTCATCCGTTCGACGTCGAGGCCTACCTGGCCGGCAAGCAGACCCCGGTGTTCTTCGGCTCGGGCGTCAACAACTTCGGCGTGCAGCCGTTGCTCGATTTCTTCGTCGAGCACGCACCGGCACCGCAGACCCGCGCCACTACCGGCCGCGACATCGCCCCGCAGGAAGACAAGCTGACCGGCTTCGTGTTCAAGATCCAGGCCAACATGGATCCGCAGCACCGCGACCGTGTCGCTTTCATGCGCGTGTGCTCGGGCAAGTTCACCGCTGGCATGAAGACCTTCCATGTGCGGACCGGCAAGGAGATGAAGCTGGCCAACGCACTGACCTTCATGGCCAGCGACCGTGAGATCGCCGCCGAGGCGTGGCCGGGCGACGTGATCGGCATCCACAACCACGGCACCATCTCCATCGGTGACACCTTCACCGAAGGCGAAGCGGTTACCTTCACCGGCATCCCCAACTTCGCCCCGGAACTGTTCCGCCGCGCGCGCCTTCGCGACCCGCTCAAGCTCAAGCAGTTGCAGAAGGGCCTGGCGCAGCTGTCGGAAGAAGGTGCCACCCAGTTCTTCCGCCCGTTGATGAGCAACGACCTCATCCTCGGTGCGGTCGGCGTACTGCAGTTCGACGTGGCCGCTTACCGCCTGAAGGACGAGTACGGCGTGGAAGCGGTGTTCGAGCCGGTCTCGGTCAATACCGCACGTTGGATCAGCTGCAGCAATGCGAAGAAACTGGAAGAGTTCCGCGAGAAGAACGCCAGCAACCTCAGCATCGATGCCGCCGGCCACCTGGTCTATCTGGCACCGACCCGGGTCAACCTGCAGCTGGCCCAGGAGCGCGCACCTGACGTGCGTTTCTCAGCCACACGTGAGGCCGCGCACACGGTTTCGGTCGCCTAAGTCTGATGGCGGCGTGCACACGCCGCCGTTCGGGGTGATGATAGCGGGCACCGGGCCTCCCCCCAGCCCGCGCCCTCATTGCCATGACTGCAACCGTTGCATCGATCCGCGAAGAAGTCGCCAGCGCCCTCACCCACGGTCTGGGCGCAGTCAGCGCATTGGCTGGCGGCGCTGTACTCATCACCCTCGCCGCGATCTATGGCGATGGCTGGCAGCTGGCCAGCGCGATTGTCTTTGGCGTCGCACTGTTGCTGCTGTACACCGCCTCCACCCTGTACCACGCCATCCAGCACCCGGTGGCCAAGGGTCGGCTGAAGATCTTCGACCACTGCGCGATCTACATCCTGATCGCCGGCACCTATACCCCATTCACTCTGATCGGCCTGCGCGGCCCCTGGGGCTGGGGACTGTTTTCAGCAATATGGGCGCTGGCCTTCTTCGGCGTCATCTTCAAGCTGTTCTATACCGGCCGCTTCAAGAAACTGTCCACTGCGATCTATATCGCGATGGGCTGGCTGGTCATCGTCGCGATCAAGCCCATGTGGGCCTCGCTGGATGGCTGGACCTTGAGCTGGCTGTTCGGCGGCGGCGTGTTCTACACGCTGGGCACGGTGTTCTATCACCGCGAGCAGCTGCCCTATTCGCACGCGATCTGGCACTTGTTCGTCATCGCTGGCAGCGTCTGCCACTTTGTCTCGGTGACCGCACAAATCCTGTAATGATGCTGGCCGCATTGGCATCGACCGTACAATGCCGCCCACAGCAACACGACCAGCCAGCTTCAAAACGGACCGCGGCAGGATTGAGACCTAGGCGGGCGCCACGCCCGCCAACAGCAATGGACTCAGGTACCGGTGATGTACTGCTGCAGCTGGCCCAACTCGCGGCGCTGCGCTTCGATCACCGACTTGACCAGGTCGCCAATCGAGATCACCCCCATCACTTCGTCGCCGTCCAGCACCGGCAAATGACGGATGCGCCGATTGGTCACCAGCTCCAGGCACTGCTCCACCGTCACCGTGGGCCCCACTGTGACCAGTTCGGCGGTCATGATTTCGTGCACCGGTGTGGTTGCCGAAGATCGGTCCATCAGCACGATCTTGCGGGCATAGTCACGCTCGGAAAGGATGCCGACAAGCTTGCGGCCATCCATCACCAACACAGCGCCGATGCCTTTCTCGGCCATCAGCCGGATCGCCTGCACCACCGCCACATCCGGCGGCACTGCGTGGATCTCAGGGGACTTGGCCCCTAGCAACTGTCGAACGGTCTGCATGGCGTTCTCCTGCGCTGGCGAATGGGGCAGATACTGCCACGTTCCCCGGCTGCCAGGTATCGACCAGGTACAAGGGCCGCTGTTTGGCCTCCATGTACATCCGCCCCAGGTACTCGCCGATCAGACCCAGCGCGATCAGTTGCACCCCGCCCAGGAACAGGATCACCGCCATCATCGTCGGCCAGCCAGCAACCCGGTCCCCATACAGTGCGGCCTTGCCGATCACCCATGCTGCAAAGCCAAACGCACCGGCGGCGGTGAACAGACCCAGATAGGTCGCCACCCGCAACGGCGCGGTGGAGAAGCTGGTGATGCCTTCCAGTGCGAAGTTCCATAGCTTCCAGAAGCCGAACTTGCTGTTGCCAGCCAAGCGCGCCTCGCGCCGATATGGCAGGGCGACACGGTTATAGCCGACCCAGCCGAACAGCCCTTTCATGAAACGATGGCGCTCACGCAGCTGCCGCAAGCCGGCCAGCGCGCGCGGCGAAAGCAGGCGGAAATCACCGGTATCGGCCGGAATCGGCGTTTTCGACAAACGCCCCATCACCCGGTAGAAAGCCGCTGCAGTAAACCGCTTCAGCCAGCCGTCACCGCCACGCTCCAGTCGCGTGCCGTATACATCGTCATAGCCTTGCCGCCATAACGCTACAAACTGCGGAATCATCTCCGGCGGATCCTGGCCATCGGCATCGAACAGGATCACCGCACCTTCTTCAATGAAGTCCAACCCTGCGGTCAAGGCGATTTCCTTGCCGAAATTTCGCGACAGCCGCAGCGCCGAAACCCGTGGTTCCTGCGCCGCCAGTTGCTGCATCACTGCCCACGTCGCATCGCTGCTGCCGTCATCCACATACAGAATGCGGCCATCAACATCGCCGTCCAGCGCCTGCAGCTGCGCACACAGGCGCGGATGCAGCTGCGGCAACGCGTCCTGCTCGTTGAAAGCGGTAATCAGCAGGGTCAGGCGTTCTGGCGTATTCATTGGCAAAGTCTAACAACAGCCATCAGATCAATTGCCGTCGTCGACATAGTCGGCCCCGCCCAGCTGGCGCGCCTGCCGTTGGATCCAGGCCGCGCGGCGCTGCACATAAGGTCCGGGTTTGGCCGCGTTGTAGCGCCGCGGCGACGGCAGCACCGCCGCCAACCTCGCGCTCTCCGCAGGACTCAGACGCGAGGCGTCCTTGCCCCAGTAAGAGCGCGATGCCGCCTGCACGCCGTAAATACCGTCGCCAAACTCAGCCACGTTGGCGTACATCTCGATGATCCGCTGCTTCGGCCACAGCGCCTCGATCAGCACCGTGTACCAGACCTCCAGGCCTTTGCGCAGCCAGCTGCGGCCCTGCCACAGAAACACGTTCTTGGCGGTCTGCTGGCTGATCGTACTGGCACCGCGCAGGCGTCCACCGCGCTCATTGTGCTTGCGCGCCTTCTCGATCGCCTGCAGGTCGAACCCGTTGTGTTCCGGGAAGCGCTGGTCCTCGGCGGCCACCAAGGATATCGGCACACTGCGCGCCATCTGGTCCAGATCACGCCATTGGTAGCGGATGCGGAACTTCCAGTCCCCCTGCGCCAGCGCCTCCATCTGCCGGAACACCATCACCGTTGAAAACGGCGGGTCGACGAAGCGCAGCACCAGCACCTGCAACACGCTGAACACGACAAACGCAACCGGCGCCCACAGCAAGCGTCGCAACCAGCGCTTCCGGCGCCCTGTTTTCGTCCCTGCCCCCTGCTCCACCTTGAGCTCGGCCTGCTCCGCCCCCATTGATATCCACCTTGCAAAACCTTTTGTCCGGCGCATTATCCGGCACCGGCCCCACCTCGCGTAGATCCAGCCCCATGACCGACACCTCCGACCTCCTCGTCCGCTTCCTCCTGCCCGCCGCTGGCGTCCGTGGCGTCCATGTCCGGCTGGGCCAGAGCTGGCGCGAAATCCTGTCCCATGGCGACTACCCGGCCGCCGCAAAGCGCCTGCTGGGCGAGGCCTGCGTCGCTTCGGCACTGTTTACCGGCCACACCAAAGTGGATGGCCGGCTGTCCATTCAGCTGCGCAGCGGCACCGCCCTGCGCGCATTGTTCAGCGAATGCACCTCGGCCGGCACCCTGCGTGGCATTGTCCAGCTGAACGACGGCGAAGACGCCCCGACCACGCTGAAGGCATTGGGCGAGGATGCCCTGCTCGCCATCACCATCGAGAACCCCGGCCTGGACCCGCGCGAACCGCAGCGCTACCAGAGCCTGGTCGCCCTGAGCGGCGACAGCCTGGACGAGGCATTCGAGGACTATTTCCGCCACTCCGAGCAGCTGCCGACGCGCCTGCTGTTGGCCAGCGACGGCGAGCACGCCGCCGGCCTGCTGCTTCAGAAACTGCCGGGCGACGAGGGTGACGAGGATGGCTGGGTCCGCGCTGGCGCGCTGTTTGACACTCTCGGCCGCGACGAGCTGCTGGCCCTGCCGGGCAGCGAGCTGCTGCACCGCCTGTTCCATGAAGAGAACCCGCAGATGGTTGGCGACAAGGCCCTGAGCTTTGGCTGCTCCTGCTCGCGCGAGCGGGTCAGTTCCATGCTGCAGTCGCTGGGCGAAGCCGAAGCCCGCGCCGCCGCCGAGCCCACCGGGCAGGTCGAAGTACGCTGTGAGTTCTGCGGCCAGGAATATCACTTCCCATTAGCAGAATTCGGCGTATTGTTCAGTTCCACACCGGCCAACCAGCCAGCTCCCGAGCGGCTGCAATAACGGTCCAACGAGTTACGTTCTGGGGAGGGCGAAGACTTGTTAAGAAACCATAAACCGCATAGGATCGAGAACTCAGGCGCCGGGAACTTCCTGGCGCCAACGGGGTCTTACTGAGTCCATGAACGCCTTACTCCGCCTACCGCTTGCCCTGATGATCGCCCTTGGCGTGGTCACGGGCGCGCATGCACAGAGCAAGCCGCGAGCCGTGGACAGCACTGTGTTGCCGGTCTGGAACCGCGGTAGCGGCAAGGTCGAAGCCCTGCTCTATCTGGAACCCACCGGCACCCAGAACGTCGGCGCACGCTGGAATTTCGGTCGTAGCTCGCTGGATGCTGCCTTCGGCCTGTCCTCCGGCGACTCGCTTGGTCTGCTCTGCAACGGCAGCGGCGGTAGCAGTATTGGTGGCCTCGCCAGCCATTGCATGCTCGCCAGCCTGGGTGATGACGACGACAACAATGGGCGCCATATCTCCGCCACCACCGCGTTCAACCGCCCCGGCGGACGTGTCGGCATTACCGCCGGCACTGGCCGCGACACGCTCCCGGCCTGGTTGTCGAACGGCGGCAAAGCCGGCGCAGCGCGGGTCGAACAGAACGACCTGACCGTTTTCGGCCAGAAGAACATCGGCCGCGAAGGCTTCGTCTCCATCGGCGGCACCTACGCCAAGGCACGTCTGGTCCCGTTGACCGACGCCGCCCCGGCAGTTGCCGACCAGTGGGACAGCAAGAGCCTCAGCGTCGGCGGCGGCTATGGTGCTTTCAGCGCCAATGTGATCGGCCGCGTCGTCGACGCGCCCGGCCACAGCGGCAAATGGGAAGGCCTTGGCCTGGGCATCACCTGGCGCACCCCATGGAGCGGCCAGCTCACGGTCGGCGCCGAGAACGTGATCACCCGCGGTAAAAACCCGTTCTCGCCACGTAACGAAAGCAATGACGACGGGGCAATCCCGTACGTACGTTACGAGCAGGATCTGTAAAACTCCCAAAGCCTGGTCCAGAAGCGCCCCGCCTGCCGGGGCGTTTTGCGTTGCAGCAATTAGCACAAGCGACTCCGCGCCCTTCTCACGATTGACGAGCCCCCAGCCGCCGAACACGCCTCCCAATACGGGAGTTGCCTTGGCGAACTCCGCCGACTCGACTTTGCTGAATTGGAATAAATTCCACAACTTCATTAACCAATCTTTAATTTATTTGCAGTCGCAAGTACTATCGGTCTCAAGCCCATGGTTTTGGATCCGCTTTTCGGATCCGCCAGCGGCCATCCCAGCTATACCAAGTCCACTTGGCAGAGAGAGAGAACCCATGATTTGCAAGACCAACACGCTGCGTGATGCAGTTGTACTTGCGCTTGTCGCAAGTGCTGGCGCGGCCGGTACGGCCTATGCCCAGGAAGCCGAAAAGGGCGCAACCAACCTGGATCGCATCGAGGTTACCGGTTCGCGCATCAAGAGCGCCGACATCGAAACCTCCCAGCCGGTACTGACGCTCTCGCGCCAGGACATCGAAAAGCAGGGTGTCACCTCGGTCGCCGACATCCTGCAGCGCATTTCCGCCAACGGTGCCGCGCTGAACCGCACCTTCAACAACGGCGGTGACGGCTCGGCCGGCATCAGCCTGCGTAACCTGGGCAGCTCGCGCACCCTGGTGCTGGTCAATGGTCGCCGTTGGACCACCGGCCTGGACGGCAGCGTCGACCTGAACACCATCCCGGTGTCGATGGTCGAGCGTATCGAAGTGCTGAAGGACGGCGCCTCGACGATCTACGGCTCCGACGCCATCGCCGGCGTTGTCAACATCATCACCAAGCAGAACTTCGAAGGTGCTGAAGCCAACGCCTACGTGGGTCAGTACTCGGCTGGTGACGGCGACCGTCAGGCCTATGACTTCACCCTCGGCACCACCAGCGACCGCGCAACCGTGACCATCGGTGCGTCGTACGTGAAGGAAGGCGAAGTCATGGCGGGTGACCGCAAGATTTCCGCCGGTGGCCCGCCGTTCTTCAGCGGCCAGTCGGGCACCGGCTTCCCGGGTTCGTACATCCGCAACGGCAAGCGATACCTGATCCTCAATGGCGTCGAAACTCTTTACGATGCCAACGTTCACGGCTACAACACTGCACCTGACAACTACCTGCTGACCCCGAACGAGCGTACTTCGCTGTTTGCTCAAGGCACCTACAACGTCACCGACAACGTGACGTTCCGTACCGAGGCCATGTACAACGAGCGCAAGTCCGAGCAGTTGCTCGCCGCCATGCCGGTCACCGGTCAGCGACTGAGCAAGGACAGCATGTACAACCCGTACGGCGTTGACTTGACTAGCGTGAACCGTCGCTTCATCGAAACCGGTGGCCGTTCGTTCAACCAGAACGTCAAGAACTGGCACTTCTTTGGTGGCTTTGAAGGCTTCTTTGAATTCGCCGACCGTAACTTCGATTGGGATGTTGGCTACCGCTACGACAAGACTGACGAAAACGTCTTGACCTACGGCCTGTTCAACAAATCCAACCTGTTGGCCGCCTACGGCCCCTCGGAGATCCGCGATGGCGTGCCCGTCTGCGTAACCGCCAAGGGTGGTGCAGTCATTGCTGGCTGTACACCGATCAATCCGCTGGGTGACCGCGGCTCGATCTCGCAGGCGGCGCTGGACTACACCTCTTTCACCGCGCACGATTCGTCCTCGGTCATCTCCAAGGGCTATACCGCCAACATCAGCGGTGAGATCGTCAAGCTGCCGGCCGGCTCGCTGGCTTTCGCTGCCGGTTACGAGTACCGCGAGGAAAGCGGTCAGTTCGATCCGGATGCGTTCATCGCTGCCGGCCTGAGCACTGGCAACGGCGCCAAGCCGACCAAGGGCGGGTACGATCTGAACGAGTTCTTCGTCGAACTGTCGATCCCGGTGCTGGCTGACCTGCCGGGTGCCAAGCTGCTGGACTTCAGCGTCGCTACGCGCCTGTCCGACTACAGCAACTTCGGTAACACCGTCAACAGCAAGTTTGGCTTCCGCTGGAAGCCGATCGACGACCTGATGGTTCGAGGCAACTACAGCGAAGGCTTCCGCGCGCCGAGCATCAGCAACCTGTATGCAGGCGACGGCGACTCGTTTGAAAGCTACGCCGATCCGTGCGCATTGCAGCTCAGCAACCCGACCGTGGCTCAGCGCTGCGCTGCTGCTGGCGTACCGACCAACTTCAAGCAGCCTGGCGCAGGCACCAGCACCAAGCAGACTCTGGTCCCGTGGACCTGGGCGTCCAATTCTTCGCTGCAGGCAGAAACCTCCAAGAGCAAGACCTTGGGCTTTGTGTACAGCCCAAGCTTCGTCGAAGGTTTGAACGTCAGCCTGGACTGGTGGCAGATCAAGATCGACAACGCCATCACGCGCCCGGAAGCACAGTTCATCCTGGACAAGTGCTACGCCGGCTCGACCGCCGAAGCAGCAGCCTATTGCGGTCTGATCACACGTGATCCGAACTACGCCGACCAGGCGTACTACATCACCAACGTGCGCATGAAGCTGATGAACCTGGCTGCGTACAAGGTTGAAGGCTGGGATCTGTCGGCCAGCTATCGCCTGCCGGAAACCTCGTTCGGCCAGTTCTCGGTCAATTTCGACGGCACCTACCTGTCGAAGTGGGAGCGTCAGGCCACCAAGGACTCCGAGTTTGAAACGCTGCAGGGTAGCTACCTCAACCAGGATCCGTACTGGCGTATCCGTGCCAACCTGTACCTGGGTTGGGAACACGGCAACTTCGGCGCAACCTGGGGCATGCGTTACATGTCCGGCCTGACCGAAGCCTGTGACTTCGATGATGCCGACATGAACAACACCTACTGCTCGGATCCGGGCCGTCTGCGCAACCACATGGGCGGCACGGTCTACAACGACTTGCAGGTCCGTTACTCCACCCCGTGGAATGCCATCGTTTCGGTCGGCTTGAACAATGCGTTCGATCGCGATCCGCCGGTTTCCTACAGCACCTCGTACAACATGTTCGACCCGCAGTACGACCTGCCGGGCCGCTACATGTACATGCAGTACAAGCAGAAGTTCTGATCGATCCACTGATCACGCTCTGCAACAACGGCCCCGAAAGGGGCCGTTGTCTTTTATGGATTGCTGCACATGGCGCTCCATCAAGCCATGTGCAGCAGGCAAACAAAAAGCCGCTTCGCAGCGGCTCTCTGGTTTCTGCGCTGACGGCCGGACTCAGCCGTTCGGAATCAACGCCTCGATCACATGCTCGACATAGGCCTCGAAATCTTCGCGGGCCTGCTTGGGCTGCTGCAATTGCAGCGACAGCTGCAGGAAGCCGACATAGGCCGCATAGGCCAGCCGTGCGCGATGGCGCGCATCCGTGGAGCTGAGCCCGGCCTGGCGGAACGAGGCGATCAGGTATTCCATGCGCCGCTGCGACACGCGGTCGATGACCGGCCGCACCATCGGGTTGTCCAAGGCCTTGAGCAGCTCGCTGTAAATCACGTGCGGGGTGACTTCATGGGCGACCAGCTGGAACAGCGCGCGCAGCCGCGTACGCGGATCGGGCACCTCTTCCAGGCTGCCGAAAACCTGCTGCTGTTCCACAACTTCCCAGCGCTCCAAGGCCGCTTGCAACAGCGCGTCGCGCGAGGGGAAATGCCAATAGAAGCTGCCCTTGGTGACGCCAAGGCGGCGCGCAAGCGGCTCGACTGCGACTGCGCCAACACCCTGTTCAGCGATCAGGTCCAAGGCCGCTTGCGCCCAGTCATCCGCGCTCAGGCGGCTGTTCCGCGTGCTGCGGGACTCGGTGCTGGAAACTGAAGAATCGTTCATGGGCAGATTTAACCATACGGCGGGGACTGGTTGCAGTATGTAGACAACAAAAAACCGGACAATCTGGCAAATAATTGATCAGGCAAAGCCCCCTCCCCCTTCCCAGTCAGCATTTCCATACTCATAGGTATTGACAGTCATTCAGACCATTCCATACCATCAGGTATGGTTACGCCAACACCCATCTCTGTATCCCCTGAAGAGCTCCGCCTGGAAGGTGCGCAAGGCGCTGGCCTTGGCGCATCCAGAGCCAGCGGAAAACAGCCCTGCATCCTGTTCGCACATGGCTTTGGCCAGACCCGCGGCGCATGGACTGCTGCTGCCGAAGCGCTCAACGCCGAAGGGCATGCCACGCTCAGCTACGACGCGCGTGGCCATGGCGACTCGGACTGGAATGCCAACGATCTGCCTTATCACGGCGACCAGTTCACCGATGACCTGATCGTGGTCGCTGGCGAGCTGCCGCGTCCGCCCGTGTTGGTCGCCGCTTCGATGGGCGGCCTGTTCGGCCTGATGGCCGAAGCGCGTTGGCCGGGCCTGTTCTCGGCAATGGTGCTGGTGGATATCACCCCGCGCTGGGAAACCAGCGGTGTCGAGCGCATCCTTGCCTTCATGAGCGCGCACCCGGACGGTTTCGCCTCGCTGCAGGCTGCCGCCGACACCATCTCCGCCTATATGCCTCACCGCCCACGCAAGAGCGAAGATTCGCTGCGTGCGCTGCTGCGCCCAGGCAAGGATGGCCGCTGGAACTGGCATTGGGACCCGCGCCTGGTCAACGAACTGGCGCGCGACAGCGAGCAGCATCAAGGCGTTATCGCAGACGCAGCAAGGCAGGTGCAGTGCCCGCTGCTGCTGGTAAGCGGTGGTCGCAGCGACCTGGTCTCGCCACAGACCGTTGAAGAATTCATGGCGCTGGTGCCACACGCACAGCATGTCCATTTGCCGCACGCCACCCACATGGTGGCCGGCGATGACAACAATGCGTTTACCGCCGCTGTGTTGAACTACCTGGACGCACTGCCTTCCGCAGCGTCCGCCCGAACCGAGCACGTTACCGGAGCACGTCCATGAGCATCGTCGTACCTTTCCTGGCCCTGCTGCTAGCAGGCGCCTTTGTTGCCTACCACCGCATGCGGCTCGTCGTCTGGACGATCATCAGCGTTGCAGCCCTGGCCATCTGCTGGTTCGCCGGCGTCAACCAGACCGCGATCATCGTCGCTGCCGCCATCGTTGCGCTGATCTGCGTGCCGGTGCTGCTGCCGTTCCTGCGCAAGCCGCTGATCACCGCACCGTTCATGGGCGTGTTCCGCAAGGTGCTGCCGCCGTTGTCCAAGACCGAGCGCATCGCCCTGGAAACCGGCTCGGTTGGCTTTGAAGGCGAGCTGTTCACCGGCGACCCGGACTGGAACATCCTGCTCAACTATCCAAAGCCGCAGCTCACCGCCGAAGAACAGGCCTTCATGGATGGCCCGGTGGAAGAACTGTGCAAGATGGTCAACGACTTCGAGATCACCCATGTACACGCGGACCTGCCGCCGGAGCTGTGGGAGTTCATCAAGAAGAACAAGTTCTTCGGCATGATCATCCCGAAGGAATACGGCGGCCTGGGCTTCAGTGCGCTGGCCCACCACAAGGTGATCCAGAAGCTGGCATCGGTATCGAGCGTGGTCAGCTCCACCGTTGGCGTGCCCAACTCACTGGGCCCGGGTGAACTGCTCAACCATTACGGCACGCAGGAGCAGAAGGATTACTACCTGCCGCGCCTTGCCATCGGCCAGGAAGTGCCGTGCTTCGGCTTGACCGGCCCGTTCGCAGGCTCCGACGCCACCTCGATCCCCGACTTCGGCATCGTCTGCAAGGGCATGTGGAAGGGCGAGGAAGTGCTGGGCCTGAAGCTCACCTTCGACAAGCGCTACATCACCCTGGCCCCGGTCGCGACCCTGATCGGCATGGCCTTCCGCATGTACGACCCGGACGGCCTGCTCGGCGACACCAAGGACATCGGCATCACCCTGGCACTGCTGCCGCGTGACACCGATGGCGTGGAGATCGGCCGCCGCCACTTCCCGCTGAACTCCACCTTCCAGAACGGCCCGATCCGCGGCAAGGACGTGTTCATCCCGCTGACCCAGCTGATCGGCGGCGCCGAGAAGCGCGGCCTGGGCTGGAACATGCTCAACGAGTGCCTGGCCGTTGGCCGTTCCATCACCCTGCCCTCCACCGCGTCCGGCGGTGCCAAGGCCGGCGCGGTGGTGACCGGTGCCTACGCACGCATCCGCAAGCAGTTCGGCCTGTCGGTCGGCCGCTTCGAGGGCGTGGAAGAAGCACTGGCGCGCATCGGCGGCAAGGCTTACAAGATCAGCGCACTGTCGCAGGCTACCGCCGCTGCTGTTGACCGTGGCGACGTGCCGTCGGTGCCGTCTGCGATCGCCAAGTACCACTGCACCAACATGAGCCGCGAAATCATTTCCGACGTGATGGACGTGATCGGCGGCAAGGGCATCATCCTCGGGCCGCGCAACTTTGCCGGCCGCAGCTGGCAGGCCGCACCGATCGCCATCACGGTGGAAGGTGCCAACATCATGACCCGCTCGCTGCTGATCTTCGGCCAGGGCGCCATCCTCTGCCACCCGTGGGTGCTGAAGGAAATGAAGGCTGCGCAGGATGAAGACCGCAAGGCCGGCCTGCGCGAGTTCGACCAGGCGCTGTTCGGCCATGTCCGTTTCGGCATCTCCAACGCCGTGCGTTCGCTGTGGTTCGGCCTGACCGGCGCGCGCTTCGGTGCCGCCCCGGGCGACGCCTATACCCGCCGCTACTTCCGCAAGCTGGACCGCTACTCGGCCAACCTGGCGCTGATGGCTGACATCTCGATGATGACGCTCGGCGGCAAGCTCAAGTTCAAGGAATCGCTGTCTGGTCGTCTGGGTGATGTGCTCAGCCACATCTACATGACCAGCGCCATGCTCAAGCGTTACCACGACGAAGGCGCACCGAGCGCTGACCAGCCGCTGCTGGCCTGGGCCTTCCACGACAGTGTGCACAAGATCGAAGAATCGCTGTCGGCTGCACTGCGCAACTTCCCGATCCGTCCGATCGGCTGGCTGATGTGGGCACTGATCTTCCCGTTCGGCCGTCGCGCCGAGGCCCCGGGTGATCGCTTGAGTCGCCGCGTTGCGGCAACGCTGATGGCACCGGGCGAAGCGCGTGACCGCCTGGCCCAGGGCGTGTTCCTGACCCCCTGCGAGAACAACCCGGGTGGCCGCATCAACAGCTACCTGTCCAAGGCGATCATGGCCGAGCCGGTGGAACGCAAGTTCATCAAGGCGCTGAAGACCAAGGGCATCGAAGCGCTGACCTTCGCCACCCAGCTGGACGAAGCGGTGGCCGAGGGCGTGATCACCCAGGACGAGCGCAAGCTGCTGGAAGAACTGCGCGAGATCACCATGGACACCATCACCGTGGACGACTTCGAGCCGCACGAACTGCGTTCGGCCGGCTACTACGACCTGCCGGGCAAGCAGCGCCCGCAGCCGCAGCAGGCCGCGTAAGCCAACCCACATGCAGTACCGACGGCGGGCCATGTGCCCGCCGTTTTCATATCAGGACACCATGCCATGACTGCTCCCTTGCTCTCGCTATACCGTCGCTTTACCCGCTGGCCCGCCGGCAACTGGTTGTTCTCGCGTGCTGTCTGCTTCAAGGCGCCTTACTTCGCCAGCATCTCGCCAACCATCACGGCACTGGAACCTGGTCGTTGCGAAGGCGTGATTCGCCAGCGCCGCCGCATCAGCAACCATATCGGCACGGTGCATGCGATCGCGATGTGCAATCTTGCCGAGCTGGTCGGAGGCGTGATGGTGGATGCCAGCCTGCCGGCTGACATGCGCTGGATCCCCAAGGGCATGGAAGTGAAGTACCAGGCCAAGGCGCTGGGCATGTTGAAGGCGGTGGCAACCCCGCAGCAGCCCATCATCAGTGCCGAGCACGGCTATGACCTGCCGGTGCAGGTCAGTGTCACCGATGCCGCCGGTACCGAAGTATTCCAGGCCATCATCGCGATGTGGGTATCGCCACGCCCCAGCCGAAGCGGAGGCTAGCGCATGCAGACCGCGGAATGGATGCTGCGTCTTGGCGGACTGCACTGTCTGGGCTTTGCCCTGTTCCACCTCGCGTTCTGGCGCTTGTTCGGCTGGAAGCACGAGCTGGCAAAGCTAACCGCTGCCAACCGCGCGATCATGCAGATACTCAACCTGCGCATTGCTTATGTGTTTCTTGGGATAGGCGCGCTGTCGCTGGCGTTCACCCGCGAATTGCTTGATACCCGGCTGGGGCACGTGGTGCTGGCTTTCATGGCCGTGTTCTGGCTGGGCCGCACTATCGAGCAATTCGTTTTCCTGCGCATCAATGACTGGCGCGTGCACCTGCTGACCGCCTTGTTCGTGCTCGGTACGGTGCTGTACGCAGTGCCGTTGTGGCTGGGATTCGCGCGCTACATCAGCCGCTGATCGCCAGCGATGCCCCTCTGTAGGGCCGAGCCATGCTCGGCCGGGGGCTCTACGGGCAATGCCTCTGCCGAGCATGGCTCGGCACTACAGGTGATCTATCGGTAACGCCCCTGCCGAGCACGGCTCGGCACTACAGCGCGCGTAGCAGCAACGCCACGATGGCCGGTACGGCCTGCACGTAGAAGATGCGCGGGCTGACGCTGTACGCGCCGTAGGCGCCGGCCACCACCACACAGACCAGCGAGAACGTCACCAGCACCGGCTGCGCCAGCACCAGCCCGGCGATGATGCCGGCAGCGAGGAAGCCGTTGTACAGCCCCTGGTTCGCCGCCAGCACCCGCGTCGTCTGTGCCTTCTCCAGCGTATTGCGAAAGGTCTTCAGGCCCTGTGGCTTGGTCCACAGGAACATCTCCAGCACCAGGAAGTACACATGCAACACCGCTACCAGCAGCGTCACCACCATCGCACCCACGCTAAATACGCTCATCGTCATCTCATCCTCGCAGCACGGCAGCGACCCGCCGCAGGGTAATCACTCAACGATCCTGCGGCAGCTTCTTTTCTTCGCGCAAGACACCCAGCGCCGACAGCGTCATGAACACGGCCACCGCGGCACCGCCGACGAACACCGCCTGCGAACCAAACAAGGACAAGCCCTTGTGCACCCAGGCGAAGGTCAGGTCGGCGCCGCGGTAAACCACGGTGTCGATGGCCGCACCGGCCTTGTAACGCCATTGCCGGTCCACCCGCGTATAGATGGTCTCGCGGGCAGGTTTGCCCAGCGAGAACTCACTGGCGCGGGTCAGCACCTGGATCACCGCCACCATCACCGGCAACGGTGAGGCTGCCGCGATCGAGAAGCCGATGATGATCGCGCCCCCCGGAATCAACAGCGCCGGCGCCACGCCGTAGCGCGACAGCAACCAGCGGGTAAGGCCCAGCTGGATAAGCAGGGTCAAGGCATTCACCGCCAGGTCGATGCGTGAATAGAACGCGGTACTGGCCGCCGGATCGGTGATCATGCGCCGTACGATCGAAGCCTGCTCGTTGTACAACATGGTGCCCACGCCTACCCCGAATATCACCATCAGGGCCAGCCAGCGCAGCAGTGGCTCCCGTGCGATCAGCTTCAGCCCGTCAAACACGCTGCCGCCCATCGGCTGCTCGCCATCGGCCAATTGCTGTTCGCGTTCGCGCTGCACCGCCCAGGGGCGCAACTTCCAGATGCAGAACAGGCAGATCGACAGGAAGCCGGCCGAGACCAGCATCAGGTTGGCGATGCCAACGCGCTGCACCAGCGAGCTGGTGATGATCGGCCCGAGGAACGCACCCACCGTACCCGCTGCGCCGATATACCCGTAGAACGCGCGCGCCTGCACGTTGGAGAACACGTCAGCCATGAAGCTCCAGAACACCGCCACCGCGAACAGGTTGAAGACCGTCGTCCAAAAGAAGAATGCGGCCCCACGCCCAGGCACGCCCGCGCTGAACATCGCGTAGAACGCGAACAGGGTAATGATGAAGAAGCCATACACCAGCGGCAGGAACACCCGTCGCGGATAGCGGCTGACCAGCCAGCCGTACAGCGGCTGCAGCACCAGCATGATCAGAAACACACAGGAGAACAGGAACTGCAGGGTGAAGTCCTTCAGCGGCATGCCATGGGCCGCGAACCAGGCGATCAACCCGGGCGGGAACAAGGCTTCCATGTCCGCTGAGGCCGCCATCGCCTCACGCACCGGGCGCAACACGTAGTAGCCGCTGAGCAGGCAGAAGAAGTACAGGAACGACCACCACAGCGGTGGCGAGCCACGCAGTGCCAGCAACAGTCGATGCATTGCACCGGGTCCGCGCAAAACGGTCATGCGGCACCCCGGCGCAGCGGGTGGCGAGAGGACGGCGGCATCGGGCAACTCCGGTGGGACTCGGCAGAGCGCGTACGTTATCTAATGCACTGCAACATCGCCAGTGCGGCAGGGCTTACTCCGGTACAACGCGCCGTTCTATCCTGAGGGACTCGGGAGGGAGAAGCGTGTGAGCGAAGCTGCAACGGAATTCGACTACATCATCGTCGGCGCCGGCTCGGCCGGCTGCGTGCTGGCCAACCGGCTCAGTGCCGACCCGCAGCTACGGGTGCTGCTGATCGAAGCCGGGCCGCGCGACTGGCACCCCTTCATCCATATGCCGGCCGGCATCGCGAGGCTGGTCAACAACCGCCGCGTGAACTGGAGCTACGACACCGAGCCGGAACCCGCACTGGGCAACCGTCGCCTGTGGTGGCCACGCGGCAAGGTGCTGGGCGGCTCCAGCTCGATCAATGCCATGTGCTATGTGCGCGGAGTGCCCGGCGACTACGACCGCTGGGCAGCGGCCGGTGCCAGCGGTTGGAACTGGGACAGCGTGCTGCCCTGGTTCCGCCACAGCGAAGGAAATGCGCGCGGCGCCGATGCGCTGCACGGTGCCGATGGTCCGCTGCAGGTGGCCGACCTGCGCCACGTCAATCCACTCAGCCACGCCTTCATCGCCGCTGGGCAGCAGGCTGGCCTTGCACATAACAATGACTTCAACGGCGTCCAGCACGAAGGCGTTGGGCTTTACCAGGTCACGCAGAAGGACGGCGCACGTTGTTCTTCTGCGGCCGCCTATCTCGCCCCAGTGCGTTCGCGCAGCAATCTGCAGGTGATCACCGGCGCGCTGGTGGAGCGGCTGCAGGTCGACGCTGGCCGCGTAACCGGCGTGCACCTGCGCGTCGGCAACCAGCGCCAGCAATACCGTGCTGCCGCCGAAGTGCTGCTCAGCGCCGGGGCGATCAACTCGCCACAACTGTTGATGCTGTCCGGCATCGGCCCGGCCGACGCGCTGCGCGCGCAGGGAATCGACGTCCAGCTTGACCAACCCGGCGTCGGTGCCAACCTGCAGGACCACCTGGATATCTGCACGCTGTACCGCAGCGTGCCCGGCGTCAGCTACGACCGCGCCAGCGAGATCATGATCGGGCTCAACTACTTCCTGCGCGGCCATCGGGGCCCGGGCACCAGCAATGTGGCCGAAGCCGGCGGCTTCGTTCGCTCGCGTTTCGCACCGGACGAGCGCGCCGACATCCAGTTCCATTTCGTCCCGGCGATGCTGGACAACCATGGCCGCAATCGCCTGCCCGGCGACGGCTACACCCTGCACGCCTGCTACCTGCATCCGCGCAGCCGTGGCCGCATCAGCCTGGCCAGCGCCGACCCGGCTGCACCCGCGCGCATCCAGGCCAACTACCTGAGCGATGCCGAAGGCTTCGATCTGAAGATGATGATCGAAGCTGCGCGGCTTAGCCGCGACATCCTGCAGCAGGCCGCGTTTGCGCCGTGGCGCAAAGCGCCGCTGTTCCCCGCCGATGAGCACCTGGACGATGCCGGCCTGGAAGCCTTCATCCGCGCCAAGGCCGAGACCATCTACCACCCGATCGGCACCTGCCGCATGGGCAGCGATGACGCGGCCGTGGTCGATCCGCAGCTGCGGGTGCGCGGCATCGGCGGATTGCGGGTGATCGATGCCTCGGTGATGCCGACATTGGTGAGCGGCAATACCAATGCGCCGACCATCATGATCGCGGAGCGGGCGGCTGGGTTGATTCTGGGTAATGCCTGATGATTGTTGTCAGGGAGACACACGCAGAGGCAAAAGCCCCCCTCCCCGAACCGCCCGGCCCTCGGTGATGTTGCCCGGGTAAGCGCAGCGCACCCGGGGATAAGGTCTTGTCAGACCGAAGCAAACCAAGGCTAAAGCATACCCCTCCCCGGCCCTCCCCTTCGCCTCTGGCGAAAGGGAGGGAGACAAGCCGCCAAGGGCGGGAGCCAAGCACGCTCTCACGCCACCTGCAGCATTGCCGGCAAGGGGCAATGCAAGGTGGCGCAGATGGTCCGCAGCAGCTCGGCTTCGGCAACATTGATGCGCTGGTTGTGGCTGACGGTTGCGGTCACCGCCTCCACCAGCAGCTGCTTGGCCAACGGGTCCATCGAGTCCAGCGGCGCCCACACCGCATCCAGGGCCAATACGCCGTCTGCGGGTGGCGCATATGGCAGATGATCCTGCGGCAGGATGCGTTGCAGGCCGGCCAGGTAGGCGCGACGTGCAGCAGCCTCATCGCCAGGGTTGCCGGCGCGCGCCACCACAGACAGCAGGATGGCGAACTCACGCTGCACGCCAGTGGCTTTGCGGCGGCCGAAATGCAGGTGACGCGATGGATCCAAGGCTGCCTGCACCTGCACCAGCAACAAGCGCGACAGGCAGTACTCGAACAGGGAGATGCGCCCATCCGCGTGGGTCAGTGCATCGATGCAGCGCATGAAGGCGGTCAACTGCGGGCGCGGCAGGCTGCGCAGGGTCGGGAATGCCAAGGCCGCCAGCGGCAGCCGCAGTGCCGCGTGCAAGTCACGCAAAGGGCCTGCCGCGATGCTCAGCACGCTATCGGCCATTGGCTCACCCAGTTGCTCGCGTACCGCTTCGCGTTGCCGCGCGGCGACCGATGCATCGGCGTCCAGCAACATCGCCAGCAACAACGGCTGGGCGGCGCCACGGTCGCCAGCCAAACCGCGCAACTGTAGCGGTAGGCAGCCCGCCAGCCGTACCGCTTGCTGGTAATCGTCGTCGGCAGGCGTCGCCACCTGCGCTGCCACCAACGCTGGATCAACCGCCATCTGCTGCATGCCCGGCAACGGCGGCAGCAGCGCATCCACGCTGGCCGCATCGCGCCCCGCCAGACCCAAGGCGCGATCTTCGGCCAACCCATCGGGCGGCGCACTGAACCAGTTGCCGCGCAGCGTCTGCAGCTGCTCGGCACGGAACGATGGCTCCAATCGTTGGATACGCTCAACCAGCGGTGGATGGGTGGCGAACCAGCTGGATAGCCGCAGGCCTTCACCAAACAGCATATGGCTGACTTCCTCGGCACCGGCACGGTCGGCCAGGTGCGAGCCATCATCCAGCCCGCCGATCTTCTTCAAGGCTCCCGCAAGGCCCTGCGTCTGGCGGGTAAACTGCACCGCCGAGGCATCCGCAAGTATCTCGCGCTGGCGCGATACCGCCGCCTTGATCAGCCGCCCGAACAGCACACCGATGCTGCCGATGGCGATACCAGCCAAGCCAACCAGCATCAGCAGGAATACCGGCCCGACACTGCGACCGAAGCGCACGCGGCTGCCGCCGCCCATGTGCAGCAACACACGCTTGCCGATCACGCTGAGCATCAGGATGCCGAACAGCACGCCCATCAGGCGGATGTTCAAGCGCATATCGCCGTTGAGGATGTGACTGAACTCGTGCGCGATCACGCCCTGCAGCTCATCGCGGTTGAGCCGCTGCAAGGTGCCGCGGGTAACGGCAATGGCCGCATCGGCGGGCGAATAGCCGGCGGCGAAGGCGTTGATGCCCGCCTCCTGCTCCAACACATACAGGCGCGGCATCGGCACGCCGGAGGCAATGGCGATCTCCTCCACCACATTGCGCAGCCGCCGCAGTGCCGGATCGCGGGTATCGGCAAGCACTTCCGTGCCGCCCATCTGCACGGCCACCACCTCGCCGCCACCGCGCAGGGAGCTGATCCGGTACAGCGATGCCAGCCCGATCACCGCCACCGTCAACACGCTGCTCCACAGCACGCCGCGCATGCTGCCGGTGCCCAACCACACCAGCGCGTCCACCATCAGCACGATGGCCAGCACCGCCAGTGCAAACAGCAGCACCAGCCGGCCGGAGTTGCGCCGCGCCTGGGCCTGGTGTTCGAAGAAATTCATCCCGCGCCCCGGTTACGCCAGCGCCAGATTCAGAACTGCACCTTGGGCGCCTCGCGCACCTGCTCGCGCTTCTCCAGCGGAATATCCAGCAGCGCGGCGGTGGCGAAATTGAACATGTCGGCAAATATATTGGCGGGGAAGGTCTCGCGGCGGTTGTTGTAGCCCATCACCGCATCGTTGTACGCCTGCCGCGCGAACGCCACCTTGTTCTCGGTGCTGGACAGCTCCTCGCTGAGCTGCAACATGTTCTGGTTGGCCTTCAGCTCGGGGTAGGCCTCGGCCACCGCCATCAGCCTGCCCAGCACGCCATTCAACTGCCCCTGCGAGGCAGCCAACTGCGCCATTGCCGCCGGATCGCCCGGATCGGCCTTGGCCGCGGCCAAACCTGACTGCGCCGCGCTGCGCGCCGCAATCACCGCTTCCAGGGTCTGCCGCTCATGGCCCATATAGGCCTTGGCGGTCTCCACCAGGTTGGGAATCAGGTCAAAACGCCGCTGCAGCTGCACGTCGATCTGCGCAAACGCATTCCTGTAGCCGTTACGGGCCCGCACCAGCCCATTGTAGATCCCCACACCTGCCGCCATAACTGCGACAACCACCACAAGAAAGATCAGCAATATCAACGCGATGCCCATTCATTCTCTCCCCGTTTGTGCATTGGTGAAAAGCGGCGCTAGAATCGCCCACAGCAGTAGCTTACAGGCACCGATCACGATGAAAGACAAGAGCAAGCGCCGGCACATTCGTCCGGTGGCATCGGGATTGCTGGGGGTGTTGATGCCCTTTGCATTGTCGTCTACCGCGCAGACTCCCACCGCCCTGCCCGCCGAAGCATCGGCTGCCGTGGCGTTGCCGATGAATCTGGAGAACGCGCCCGCACAATCGCCGACGCAGCCGATGCCCTATCGCACCGCGCTGCGCCCGGACCAGGTGCAACCGCTGCCGGCCGACTTCAATGTCGCCGCCATCGAGTCACTGGCCGAACAACTGACCTACGGCAACCGCGTTCCCGGCATGGCGATGGCCATCGTCCAGAACGGCCGCGTGCTGTCGGCACGCGGCTATGGCGTCACCGATATCAGCAACCCGCAGGAAGTGGACGCGCATACCGTGTTCCGCCTGGCGTCGTTGTCCAAGGCCTTCGCCGGCACCATGGCCGGCCTGCTGGTCAACGATGGCACCCTGCGCTGGGACAGCAAGGTCACCGATTACGTTCCCGGTTTCCGCCTGGCCACGCCCGAAGCCACCGACAAGCTCACCGTTGCCGATGTACTGAGCCAACGTGTCGGCCTTACCAGCAATGCCTATGACCGCGATGTCGAGGCCAATGCCGACTACTACACGCTGACCCAGAAGCTGGCCACCGCGCCGCTCAAGTGCTCCCCGGGTGATTGCTACTCCTATCAGAACGTCGCCTTCAGCCTGGTCGGCGATGTGGTGTTTGCGGCCTCGGGCAGCTTCTACGAGCAGGCCGTTGAGAAGCGCATCCTCAAGCCGTTGGGCATGAACGATGCCAGCCTCGGCCTGGCCGGTATCCAGGCCAGCTCGCGCTGGGCGCGTCCGCACGTGCGCAGCCGCAACGGCTGGGTGTCGCTGACGCCCAAACCCACCTACTACCGCGTGGCACCGGCTGCTGGCGTCAACGCCAGTGCCAGCGACATGGCGCAGTGGCTGCTGGCCCATACCGGCCACCGTCCGGATGTATTGCCGGCGCCGTTGCTGGCAACACTGCATGCGCCGCTGGTGAACACGCCGGGTGAAATGCGCTCCGGCTGGCGTCACCAGCGTCTGGATTCGGCTGGCTATGCACTGGGTTGGCGCGTGTTCGATTACTCCGGCCACCAGGTGGTCTTCCACGCCGGAGCGGTGCAGGGCTATCGCGGCCTGGTCGCGCTGCTGCCGGAACGCGACCTTGGCATTGCCATCATGTGGAACGGCGAGAGCAGCCTGCCCAGCGGCATGATGCCGACCATCCTCGATCGCGCCATCGGCCTGCCGACGCAGCGCTGGCTGGACGTGGACACCGACTTCGGCAGCGACAACCTGATGGCCGAGGATGCGGCTCCAGCACGTGGCGGCAAGAAGGGCGCTTCCTCCGATCGTGCGGTGGCATCGCCGCGCTGAGCTGCGTGGCGGTTTCCAGCAATACCCGAAAGGCGGCCGATGGCCGCCTTTTTCTTTGGCCGCTAGCGCCGCCGTTGGTAGGAACCAGAGTCGGCAGATCGGATGCATCGTCAGCTTCGCGGCTGACGCCGCTCCCACAAGAGCCGGTGTCAACTGTAGTGCCGAGCCATGCTTGGCAGGAGCTTTACCAGCAAATCAAAAGCACCCCTCCCAACCCTCCCCTTGCCTGCGGCAAAGGGAGGGCTCAGTTCATCGGCATCGGCCGATGTGCCGACGAAGCTCGCCGCTCCGGTAGTGCCGAGCCATGCTCAGCAGAGGCTTTACCCGCAAATCAAAAGCCCCCCTCCCAACCCTCCCCTTGCCTGCGGCAAAGGGAGGGCTCAGTTCATCGGCATCGGTCGATGTGTCGACGAAGCTCGCCGCTCCGGTAGTGGGGGGGGGGGGCGGGGGGGGGGGCGGGCCGCCCGCCCGCGCCCGACCGGGCGCGCCGGGCGCGCCCCGCAC
>NZ_JBRREG010000044.1:0-35272 GCF_056760155.1 Stenotrophomonas sp. STEN022 | reverse complement strand
CCCCCCACAACCCTTTTTTTTTTGGTGGTAACCCCCCTGTTTTCCGCCGCGCCTGGGGGGGGGGGCGATTCACGGTTCGCCCTTGGGCCGCGTTGGGCTCGGCACTACCGCTGTTACGGTTTTCCTGCCTGGCGCTTGCGTTGCTGACGGATGTAGGTCATTTCGTTCTCGGCGACTTTATTGCCGGGTTCCAGCGCCAATGACGCTTCGTATGCGGCCTGGGCTGCATCCAGATCGCCCAGTTCAATCAGGGCATAACCAGTTCCGCGTAGTGCAAGAGCCTCGGCGTACGCTGCTTCAGGATGGTTGCGGGTCAGTGCCAATGCCTGCTGGTAGCTGCTCAGCGCAGCGGGCCAATTCTTGCTGATGTTCAGCGCCGCACCGCGCTCGGTCAGTGCCTCGGGTTCATAAGGTGCGGTGGCATGGGCCTTGTCCAGCCACTGTATTGCCTGCGCCGCATCGCGCAGTTCCACGGCGATGTAGCCAAGTTGGATGTAGACGGTGGCACAGGCGCTGTCCAGCCAGTCGATGGGCTCGCCGTTGCCGTGCTCGCGCAGGTAAAGCTCGTACTGGCGTTGGGTGCGGAAGCTCAGCGAACGTCGTCCCGGCGCTGCACGGTAAGCGTCGCATTGGCGTGCGACGTCGAGCAGCAGGGCTTTGGCCTGGGCGTGCTCGCCTTTCAGATTCAGGGTGCTGGCCTCCTGCACGGAAGCGCGCAATTCCTTGCCCAGCGCTGGCTCACCGGGCCGCGAGTAGATCTGTGTGGTGCTGAGCCTGACCGGATCGTCAGGTTCGTCAGCAAGTGCGTTGGCACATGCCAAAGCCAAGGCAACACAAAGCAGATAACGCATACGTCCCCCGCGCAGCGATGTGGACGCCAGCGTAGCCGGAGCCGCGGCGAATCGGTAGGGGGCTCCGGTGCAGGCGCTCAGCTGCGCGGCGCCATTGCCAGGATTGCCAGCTGCTGCTGGGCTTCTTCATTGCCAGCTGCGGCAGCGGCCTGCACCTGGGCCAAGTCCGGGTGTTGCACTACCAGCAGTGGGTACTCGCATTCGGGGCAGGCGTATTCGGTCTGCTCGTCGTGCAGTTCCATTTCCATCTGCCGTGAGCTGCCTTTCCATTCGCAGGCGGGGCAGTTGTGCAGCTCTTCGCGCCAGCCGGTCTGGTAGTAGTCGTTGACGGTGATGGTCATGGGCAGGGCCTGAAACAAGGACGGGAAGTGTAGTTCGGGTGAGTGTGAGCACACCCGAGGTAATCCGCGAAGAGCTCCCGGGTGTGCTGGCGCTTACCCGGGCTACGGTTTTACCGATGCAATCAGTGCAGCAGCACCAGCGTGGCCAAGCCGAGGAACGTAAAGAAGCCCATCGAGTCGGTGACCGCGGTCAGGAAGATGCCGCTGGCCAAGGCCGGATCGAAGCCCAGCCGCTTCAGCGTCAATGGCACCAGTACACCGGCCGACGCGGCAAACAATAGATTGAAGGTCAGCGCGATCGCGATCACCAGCGACAGCCCGGGCATATGGAACCACGCCAACACGATCAGGCCGAGCACGGTGCCCAGCACGACGCCATTGAGCAGCGCCACGCGCAGTTCTTTCCACAGCAGGGTGCGGGCATTGGAGGCGCCGACCTGGCCCAGCGCCAGGCCGCGGATCATCAGCGCCAGCACCTGCGTACCTGCATTGCCGCCAAGGCCGGCGACAATCGGCATCAGCACCGCCAGCGCCACCAGCTTGTCGATGGTGCCCTCGAAATGGCCGACCACGCTGGAGGCCAGGAATGCGGTGCAGAGATTGACCGACAACCACATCAAGCGGCGGCGCATGGCGCGCCAGACCGGGCTGAACAGATCTTCGTCCTCGTCCAGGCCGGCCGCGCCCAGGGCCTGGTGATCGGCCTGGCCGCGGATGATGTCGACCACGTCATCGATGGTGATGCGGCCGATCAGGATGTTGTTGTCATCCACCACCGGTGCCGAGACCCAGTCATGATCGGAGAACTGGCGGGCCACTTCGTCGGCGCTTTCGCCCACGTCGATGGCCGGCTGTTCGTCGTCGATCAGGCGGTTGATCGGGGTGGTGTCTTCGTGGGTGACCAGCGAGGCCAGCGACAACCGGCCCAGGTACTGGTGGCGACGGCTGACCACGAACAGGTGATCGGTGTGGTCGGGCAGTTCGCCGCGCAGGCGCAGATAGCGCAGCACCACGTCGACGTTGACGTCGGCGCGCACGGTGACCACGTCCGGGTTCATCAAGCGGCCGGCAGTGTCTTCCGGATAGGACAGCACCTGCTCCAGCCGCTCGCGGTTCTCGCGGTCCATCGACTTGAGTACTTCGTCGATGACGGTATCGGGCAGGTCCTCGACCAGATCGGCAAGGTCGTCGATGTCCAGGTCTTCGACGGCGGCGATGATTTCGTCCGCGTCCATGTCCGCCAGCAGGCTTTCGCGCACGTCTTCACCGACATGCACCAGCACCTCGCCGTCGTCCTCGGGGTCGACCAGCCCCCACACCACTTCGCGCTTGCCCGGTGGCAGCGATTCCAGCAGGTTGCCGATCTCGGCCGGCGACAAGGTGTTGACCAGGCGACGCACCGGCCCCAAGCGGCCACTGTCCAATGCATCGGAAAGCAGGCGCAGCTGGCGTGCGGTCTTGTCGTGGCGTACGGCTTCGGCCATGCGCAGCTCCCGGTATGGTGATGGCCGCTGTCCGCGGCGGCTGGGCACCAACGGCGGGGTTTAGCCCGCCATTATCACGTGCGATGCGCGGGCTTGCATACAACCTTTGCGCCCGGAATCAGTTTACGGCGCTGCCTGTGATCCAGCGTTCAATACCGCGGCGGTCGCGTGCAGCCAGCAATTGCGGGGCCTGCAGGCGCAGCTCGGACAGGTTGACCTCGCGGATGGCACGCCGCACTTCCAGCAAGGTGGCCGGGTGCAGACTGAACTCGGTGAGCCCCAAAGCCAGCAGCAGGGCTGTCATGCGCGCGTCACCTGCCATTTCACCGCAGACCGCCACCGGGGTTTCATGCCGCTGCGCGGTTTCGATCACCTGGTACAGCAACCGTAGTACCGCCGGATGCAGGGGCGAGTACAGCTCGGCCACGGCGTCGTTGTTGCGGTCGGCGGCCAGCAGGTACTGGACCAGATCGTTGGTACCGATCGACAGGAAGTCGACCTGGTCGATGAAGGTTTCCAGTGCGATGGCGGCTGCCGGCACTTCGATCATCGCCCCGACCGGGATGTTCTCCGCCACCTCATGGCCGTCATTGCGCAGGATCGCGGCCAGCCGCGACAGCCGCCGCCGTACCGCCATGATTTCCTCACGGGTGGTCAGCATCGGCACCAGGATGCGCAGCGGGCCGTAGCCGGAGGCACGCAGGATTGCCCGCAGCTGGGTGTCGGAGACTTTAGGGCGGGCCAGCGACAGGCGCACGCCACGCAGGCCCAGTGCAGGGTTTTCTTCGCTGCTGAGTACCAAGCCGGTGCGGTCGGCCTTGTCCGCGCCCAGGTCCAGGGTGCGGATGGTGACCGGGCGCCCGCTCATGCCGAGCACGGTGTCGCGGTAGACGCGGAACTGTTCTTCTTCGTCGGGCAGCTGGTTGCGCTGCATGAACAGGAATTCGGTGCGGTACAGACCCAGGCCACGGGCGCCCAGCGCATGCGCCTGGGCAACGTCGTCATGCGACTCTGCATTGGCCAGCAGGGTGATTTCCGCGCCATCCAGGGTACGAGTAGGTTTGGCCCGCAAACGGCCGAGCTCGCGTTGCTCACGGGCCAGTTCGCGTTGGCGCAGGCGGTATTGGCGTAGATCGTCCGGGCCCGGATCAACCACGATTTCGCCACTGCCACCGTCGAGTATCAGTACGTCGCCATCGCTGACTTTCTGCAGCACCGCACTGGCAGCCACCACCAGCGGCATATGCAGGCTGCGGGCGAGGATGGCGCTGTGCGAGAGTACGCTGCCGGCACTGCTGACGATGCCGACTACGCCTTGTGACTGCAGCTGGGCCAGTTCCGACGGAGCAACGTTCTCGCAGACCAGGATTTCGCCGGCCAGCCCCTTCATGGTGGTGGTGCGTTTGTGCAGGAAGGACTGGATGCGGCCGATCACATGGTCCAGATCGTCCATCCGGCTTTTCAGGTAGGCATCTTCCATGCCCTCAAACACCTGCGCCAAGCGATCGCGCTGCACGCGCAGGGCATGGCTGGCGCTGTAGCGCTTGCTGCGTACCAGCTCGTCCAGGCCGGTCAGCAGTTCGGGGTCGTCCAGCAGCATGGCGTGCAGGTCGAGGAACTCACCGACCTCGGCCGGCAGTGCACCTTGCAGGCGGGTGCGCAGATCGCGCATTTCCTGGCGTGCCGCATCGGTGGCACGGTGCAGGCGTTCGAGCTCGTGTTCCACTGCAGATGCTGCAACGCGTTTTTCACCGATGTCCTGCACATGCGGCAGGCGCACGCGGGCGCGGCCCAGCGCAGTGCCACGGGAAGCCGGCAAGCCCGTCAGACCAGTCACCACTGCAGGCTCCTGGCCTTGGTAGCAGCTGCGCGTGCGGCCTGTGCCATCAGTTGTCCTCGTCGAAACGACGCTCGAACAGCGCAGCAACCGCCTCCAGTGCGGCAGCTTCGTCTTCGCCGTCCACGCGCACCGTTACCGGCGTGCCTTGGGCGGCGGCCAGCAACATCACGCCCATGATGCTTTTGGCGTTGACCTCGCGGCCCTTGGCCACGAGCGTGGCGTTGGAGCGGAAGGCGGACAGCACCTGCACCAGTTTGGCGGTGGCCCGGGCGTGCAGCCCCAGCCGGTTGGAAACCATGAGTTCTTGTTCAAGCATCGTCGGTGATGACTCCATTGCGAGCGCCCGCCGCCGCAGTGGCGGGCAGTTGGTCCAATCCCTGTTCCGGATAGTTCATTACCCGCAGCAACATCGCCAGACTCAATCCCGATATGCGCCTGGTAGGCGTGCCCAAGCGGGCCAGTTTGCCGGCAAGATTGCTCGGGCTGGCACCGTACAGATCGGTCAGTATCAACACGCCGCCTTCACCTTCCACCCGCCGCATCGCCGCAGAAGCGGCAGGTAGCAGGGCATCCAGGTCGGCGTCGAAAGGCACTTCGAACGCTTCTGTTTTCAGCGGCAATTGCCGCAGCAAGGTGGTCGTCACTTCCAACAGGGAAGTGCCGACACCGGTATGAGTAACTAGGAGAATGCCACAGGTCATCCCTGAACGTTAACAGGTCAGGGTGAGTCCGCGATAGCGCTTAAAACTGTCTTCTGTGTGCCATTCAGGGCATGCGCGGTGAACGCGCATCCGCCTTTCAATCCTGTTCGCGATGGAAGGTAGCCACGTCCTGCCAGCCCTGCTCACGGGCATGCCGGGCCAGGCGTTCTGCGAGGTAGACCGAGCGGTGTTTGCCGCCGGTGCAGCCAAAGGCCACGGTGACATAGCTGCGGGTTTCGCTGCCCAGCTTGGGCAGCCAGGTGTCGAGCAGGTCCTGCAACTGGGTGACGTAGCGCACCACCTCGGGCTGCGCGTCCAGATACTCGCGAACTTCGCGGTCGCGCCCGGTCAGTGACCGCAGTTCCGGGTCCCAGTGCGGATTGGGCAGCACCCGTGCATCGAAGACGAAGTCGGCTTCGGCCGGCACGCCACGCTTGTAAGCGAAGGACTCGAACAGCAGCGACAGTTTGCTCTCGTGGCTGAGGGCGAACTCGGTGATCACCCGGCGGCGCAGCTGGTGCACGTTGAGGCGGGTGGTATCGATGATGGCATCGGCTTCGCGACGCAGGGGCGCGGTCAGCTCGCGTTCGCGGCTGATGGCCTCCGGCAGCGACAGGCCGAGATGGCTCAGCGGATGGCGACGGCGGGTATCGGCATAGCGGGCCAGCAAGGTGTCGTCATCGGCTTCGAAGAACAGCAGGCGCACGTCGATGCCGTAGTTCAGTGCGGTCTTGCGCCATGCAGCCAACTGGCTGAGGTCGCTGCGGCCGCGTACGTCGATGCCGACCACCAGTCGCTGCGGCCGGTTTTCGTCGCGTTCGCCGAGTACGCCGCGAACGAACTCGGGTAGCAGGTTGACCGGGATGTTGTCCGAGCAGTAGTAGTCCAGATCTTCAAAGGTCTTCAGGGCCACCGATTTGCCCGAGCCGGACAGGCCGCTGACGATGATAAGCACCGATGTCGGTTGCGCACTCATGGACTACGTTGCTCCAGCAGATTGCTATGGCGGGCGATGAACATCGCTGCCGGGTCGATGCCCTTGGTGCGCAGGATGTGCAGGCGGGTGGCCGCCTCGGTCAGCACCGCCAGATTGCGCCCGGGCATCACCGGCAGGGTGATCAGCGGCACGTCCAGGTCCAGCACGTGGCGTTTGCCGGAATCGCCGGTGAGGCGCTCATAGCCATAGCTGCTGGGCTCGGTCATCGGCTTGGTCAGGTGGACGATGAGGCGAAGGTACTTGTTCTTCTTTACAGAAGTGTCACCAAACATCTGGCGGACATTCAGCACGCCCAGCCCGCGTACCTCCAGCAGGTCCTGCAACAGCTCCGGGCAGGTGCCATCGAGCACGTCCGGGGCAATCTGGGTGAATTCGGGGGCGTCGTCGGCGACCAGGCGATGGCCGCGTGACAGCAGTTCCAGTGCCAGCTCGCTCTTGCCTGAGCCCGCCTCACCGGTGATCAGCACGCCGATGGAGTAGATCTCCATGAATACGCCATGCAGGATCACCCGCGGCGCCAGCGTGCGGGCCAGGTGGTAGCTGAGGTGGTTGAGCAGTTCGTGGCCACGGCGCGGCGACACCCACAACGGGGTCTGCGATTCGTCGGCGGCTGAGCGCAGGTCTTCCGGGCAGCCATGGCTCTTGGTGATGACCAGCGCCAATGGCCGTGCCTGGATGATGCGCTCGATTACTTCCCAGCGCTGGCGGGCATCCAGCGAATCCAGCCAGGTCAGCTCCTCGGTGCCGAGGATCTGCACTTTGTTCGGGTAGATGGTGTTGAGGTAGCCGGCCAGCGAGGGCCGGCGCGAGACGGTATTGCCGGCTTCCAGCTCGCGTTGCGCACCGGCATGGCCGGCGACCCAACGCAGGTCGAGCTTCTCGCGCTGGTGGTCGAAGAGTTCCTGGGCGGTGATGCTGGTATTCATCCGCTACGCGCCTGCTGCGGGTTGATGATGATGTTCTTGAGGGTCTGCGCATCGGGGGCAATGCGCAGCGCCTGACGGATGTCGGGGTCGGAGAAGATCTCCGCCAGCTCCGACAACAGCATCAGGTGTTGGTGGGTGTAATGCGCGGGTACGGCCATCGCGAAGACCAGATCCACCGGTTCGTCGCCGCCGAAATCAACCGGTTGTTGCAGTCGGAGCAGGGCGCCGCGTGGAGCTTGCAGGGTTTCCGAGCGTCCGTGTGGGATGGCAATGCCGTGGCCAATGGCGGTGCTGCCGACGTTCTCACGTTCGCGCAGGCTTAAAAACAGGCTGTCCGCGCCGGCCTCACGGCAGGCAAGCAGGCGGGAGGCGGCAATCAGGGTGCTGTCTCGATCAGCGACCGCGAGTACCTGGGTACTCACGGCCGCCATCAGGTCGGTCAACGGCATGTTGGCTTACGGCTGGGTATAAAGATCAGCCATTGTCGCGCAGAGCATGCGATGCGTGGGGAAGATGCTTTTCCTTGTGCTTTATGACCAGTCGGTCGAGCTTGTCGGCCAAGACGTCGATGGCTGCGTACATGGTGGGTTCGGCAGCATCGGCGTGCAGGGTGCGCCCGGGTAGATTCACCGTGGCGACGACGAGGTAGTCAGGCTTGCGGGTGGACAACTGGACTCGTACTTCGCAGTGCTGGTCGAAGTGCCGACCCAGCCGCTCCAGCTTTGTTTCCACGTACTCCTTCAGGGCAGGCGTGACTTCAACTTGTTGGCCATACGTCTCGATACGCATCGGATTCCTCCTGTGGTTCGGGGTTGCCTAATGAACCCTGCGCTGCTCAACGAATGCTTCAGGCGATGCGGACGCGTTCGTGAGAGGCACAGATGTTCATGGCCTCACGATACTTCGCAACGGTGCGCCGCGCTACCGGTATGCCACTGGTTTTGAGCATTTCAGCCAGCTTGGCGTCAGAAAGTGGTTTGCGCGGGTTTTCCGCATCGATCAGGTTGCGGATCATCGACTGGATGGCGGTGCTGGAAGCCTCTCCGCCGCCTTCGGTATCAATGCCGGAGGCAAAGAAGGCGCGCAGCGGCAGGGTGCCGCGCGGGGTACGCACGTACTTGCGGGCGATGGCGCGCGAAATGGTGGATTCGTGCAGTTCCAGCTCGGCGGCGATTTCACGCAGTGTTAGCGGACGCAGTGCCTGTTCGCCAAACTCCAGGAAGCCGGCCTGGTGATGCAGCAGGCTGTTGACCACGCGCAACAGGGTTTCGCCACGGGCCTGCAGGCTCTTCAGCAGCCAGCGTGCCTCCTGCAGCTGTGCGCGCAGATAGCTGGCATCGGCGTCGCCACAGCGGCGGATCAGTTGCTCGTAGCTTTGATTGATGACCACCCGCGGACCGGCGTGGCCGGCCAGCGCGCAGCGCCAGATGCCGCGTTGGCGCCAGACCACGCAATCGGGCACGACGTAGGTGTCAGACGTCATCTGCCCCAGTTGCTTGCCCGGGCGCGGGTCGAGCGAGCGCAGCAGTTGCACGGCTTCTTCGACGTCGGCAACAGGCTGTCTGAGTTCCTGCGCGATGCCGCTGATGCCGGCGCGCGGCAACCGCTCCAATGGGCCATCGGCGATACGCCGGGCCAGGGCAAGGGCAGGGGTTTGGCAGGGCAGTACGTCAAGCTGCAGGCTCAGGCACTCGCCCAGGCTGCGTGCGCCAACCCCGGCCGGGTCAAAGCGCTGGATCTGGCGCAATACCGCCAGGATCTCATCTTCGTCGGCATGGGTTTCAGGCAGCAGTGTCTGTGCGATTGCCGACAAGGGCTCGCGCAGATAACCGTCTTCATCCAATGCGTCGATCAAGGCCACGCCGATGGCGCGATCACACGGCCCCAGATGGGTCAGGTGGAGCTGCCACAACAGGTGGTCGGCCAGGGTGTCGCCGTCTTCGGCCTGTTCGCGTTCGTCGTCTTCGTCGCCATCGAAGGAGCCGGAGCGACCACTGCTCCAGTCCTCATCGCCGCCGTCCCAATCTTCGCCATCGGCGTTGATGTCGCCTTGTGCGGGATCGATCGGCGCATCATCGTTGGCGCTGTTTGCGGGAGCGTCGTCGCCATCACCGCCTTCGGCGGTCTCGGCCCACTCCAGCAGTGGATTGGTTTCCACCGCCTCGGTCAGTTCCAGTTCGAGCTCGGTGCTGGACATCTGCAGAAGACGGATGGCCTGACGCAACTGCGGCGTCATGACCAGGTTCTGTCCCATCGATGTCTGCAGCCGAGCTTTCATGCCTGATCCGTTCGGGAAGGGGCCCGACGTGGCGCTGCGACTCAGAGGGTAAAAGCGTCCCCGAGGTAAACACGGCGCACGTCAGTATTGGCAAGCAGATCTTCCGGTGCCCCCTGCGCCAGTACGCTGCCTTCAGCGAGGATATACGCCCGGTCGCAGATTCCCAAGGTTTCGCGCACATTGTGATCGGTGATCAACACGCCGATGCCGCGTTGCTTGAGGTGGGTCACGATGCGCTGGATCTCGCCGACCGAGATCGGGTCGACGCCTGCAAACGGTTCGTCGAGCAGGATCAGGCGTGGCTTTGCGGCCAGTGCGCGGGCGATTTCGCAGCGGCGGCGCTCACCGCCGGACAGGCTGGCGCCGGTCTGGTCGGCCACATGGCTGATCTGCAGTTCGTCCAGCAGCGAGGACAGTTCGCGCTCGCGGCCGGCATTGTCCAGGTCGGTGCGCAGTTCCAGCACCAGGCGGATGTTGTCGGCCACGCTGAGCTTGCGGAACACCGATGGCTCCTGCGGCAGATAACCCACGCCCAGCTTGGCGCGCTCGTACATCGGCTCGGAGGTGATGTCCTTGCCATCGAGCACGATGCTGCCGGCATCGGCGGCGACCAGACCGACAATCATGTAGAAACAGGTGGTCTTGCCGGCACCGTTGGGGCCGAGCACGCCGACCACTTCGCCGGCATCCAGGGTCAGCCCGAAGTCCTTGACGACTTCGCGGTTCTTGTAACGCTTGCGCAGGCCTTGGGCAACGAGCATTACTTGGCCTCTCCCGCCGCTGCCGGCGCCTTGTTCTTGGGCTGGATCACGGTGCGCACGCGGGTGCCATCGCCACCGCTCTGCATCGCGCCGCTGCGGGTGTTGTAGACCATGCGCTGGCCGGCATTGGTGCCGCGCTCGGATTCAACCTTATAGTTGCCGGTCAGGATGATGACTTCGCTGTTGATGTTGTAGTCCATGTTGTCGGCACGGGCATTCATCCAGGTGTTGTCATCCATCTGCTGCTTCAGCGTGGCTTGTTTGCCGGTGAGGATAACGCGCTCGGTTTCGCCGTTCTTGCGAATCACATCAGCGGTGTCGGCGTGGATCTCCATCGAGCCCTGGGTGATGATCACGTTGCCACTGAACTGGCATTTGCCGTTGTCGCTGAAGTTGCAGTCATTGTTGTTGGAATCGATGGTCATCGGCTGGTTGCGATCCGATGCCTTGGACCACGCCAGGCCGGGTGCGAGCAGGACGGCGAGCAGCGTGATCGACGCGAGCTTAGCGGGCAGCTTTGGGTTCATAGCGGGTCTTGACCTGGGAAAGGAGTGAATACTGCTGGGATTTGAGATTGGCGCGGAAACCGACGCCGGTCTGCGACAGGCCCGGTCGGGTCAGCGTCACTTGTGCATCAGTACGCGCCAGATTCTGTTCAGCGAGCACGTCCAACGCATCAGTGCGGAAAGTGGTCGGCGGGGTCTTGCCATCCGTGGGGCTGTCACCAGCGACATTGCCGCGCAGGCGCAGCTCCTCACCCTTGGGGCTGACCCAACCGGTATCGGCGCTTAGTCGCCAGTGCTGCCCGGCTGTGTCGGGCAACAGGAACAGTGGCTTGGTTATGTTGGACGTCTGGTCGGCGCGGTTGCGCGCCATCGACGGCGCGCGCAGCGTCATCGATTCCTTGCCCTGCTTGTCCAGGGTGACGATCTCGAAGTCGGTCAGGGTGAAGTCGGTGCTGCCTTCCTCAACAGCCGTTGGCGCGGTGGTGGCGCGGTTACGCCATGCCGACCAGCCGCTGAGCAGGGCGGTCAACAGCAGGCCTATACCAAGAACTGAACGCCAACTCATCAGGAAAACCTCGCCAGGACTGCGTCCAGTTTGCCCTGCGCGGCCAGCAGGACGTCACACAGTTCGCGCGCTGCGCCACGTCCACCTTGGGCACGGGTCTGCCAATGCACGCGTTCGGCGATCCAGGGGTGTGCGTCGGCTGGCGCTACCGCAAGGCCGACCGCGCCCAGCGGCGCCAGATCGGGCAGGTCATCGCCCATGAAGGCGACCTGCTCCAGGCCGATGCCATGCTGGTCGCACAAGGCACGCACGCTGGCCAGCTTGTCGCCGACCGCGATCTGGGTGTCGATACCCAGATCGGCCCCGCGCCGCTGCGCCGACAGGCTGTTGCGGGCGGTGATCAGCACCGGATGGATGCCGTGCTGTTGCAGCAGCTTCAGGCCCAGCCCATCCTGCACGTAATACGCCTTGCTCTCGTTGCCGGCATGGTCGTAGAACAGCCGGCCATCGGTCAGGGTGCCGTCCACGTCAAAACAGGCCAGGCGGATGGTGCTGGCGGTGGCGTGCAGATTGGCGGGGAAAAGCGCTAGCGGCGAGTAAGGCATTGGCAGGCAGTATCCGTTGCGGCAGGTCGGGTGTTGGCCCGAGGTCGTTGATTGTGCGGGGTTTAGACGACTTTTGCCCGCAACAGGTCATGAATGTTCAGGGCGCCGACGGGGTGATTGTCGCCATCGACCACGATCAAGCCATTGATCTTGTGGGTTTCCAGCAGTCGCGCGGCTTCTGCGGCCAGTTGGTCGGCACCGATGGTGCGCGGGTTGCGGGTCATCACCTGGGCGATGCTGGCGGTGCGTACGTCCAGATCGGTGTCCAGCGCACGGCGCAGATCGCCGTCGGTGAACAGCCCGACCAGCCTGCCTTGGGCGTCGACGACGGCGGTCATGCCCAGCCGCTTGCGGCTCATTTCCATCAGGGCCTGGCTGAGGCTGGCGTCATCACTGACGCTGGGCAGATCGTCGCCGGCATGCATCACGTCGGTGATGTGCAGCAGCAGGCGCCGGCCCAGGCTGCCGGCCGGGTGCGAACGGGCGAAGTCGTCGGCGGTGAAACCGCGCGCATCCAGCAGGGCCACAGCCAGTGCATCCCCCATCGCCAGCGAGGCGGTGGTGCTGGAGGTCGGGGCCAAGGCCAGCGGGCAGGCTTCGTGGTCCACGTTCACGTCCAGATGCACATCGGCGGCCAGCGCCAGACTCGACTGCGGTCGGCCGGTCATGGAAATCAAGGGGTTGCCCTGACGCTTGAACACCGGCAGCAGGGTCAGTACTTCGTCCGATTCACCGGAATAGGACAGCGCCAATACCACGTCATCTTCGGTGATCATGCCCAGATCACCGTGCCCGGCTTCGCCTGGGTGCACATAGAACGAGGGCGTGCCGGTCGAGGCCAGGGTGGCAGCGATCTTGCGCGCGATATGCCCGGATTTGCCCATGCCGGTGGTGACCACGCGGCCGCGCGAAGCCAGCACCAGCCGGCAGGCGGCGGCGAATTCCGCGCCGATGCGACCGCCTACCCGGTCCAGTTCGTCGCGTTCGATCTTGAACACGCGGTGACCACTGGCCACCAGATCGGTGTCGCGCAATGTATCCAGGGAAAGCGGGGAAGCAGCCATACGGATGCCACTCGGAGAGTAGAATGGGGGTTCATTTTATTAGGAAAGCGCTTTGGACGCCGAGACCATCCGAAATCTGATCGAAGCCGGCCTGCCGGGTGCCCGCGCCGACGTGCAGGGCGACGACGGAGTGCACTTCGAGGCCACGGTGGTCTGTGAGGCATTTGCCGGCAAGATGCCGTTGGCGCGCCACCGCATGGTGTATGCGACGCTGGGCGATCTGATGGGCGGTGCGATCCATGCGCTGGCGCTGAAAACCATTACTCCGGGTGAAGCCGGCTGAGCCGGCGTACTCTCTTCTCCTTACATCGGCCTCAAATCCATGGCAAAAATCGTAGTCACCGGCGGCAATGCGCTGAACGGTGAGGTTCATATCTCCGGCGCCAAGAACGCCGTCCTGCCGATCCTGTGCGCCACCTTGCTGGCCGATGCGCCGGTGGAAATCACCAACGTGCCGCATCTGCACGACGTGATCACCACCGTGAAGCTGCTCGGTGAGCTCGGTGCCAAGGTCACCATCGACCAGGGCACGCTGTCGCGCGGCAGCGCGGTGGTGGTGGATCCGCGCACCGTCAATCAACACGTGGCACCGTATGAGCTGGTCAAGACCATGCGCGCCTCGATCCTGGTGCTGGGTCCGTTGCTGGCCAAGTTCGGCAAGGCCGAAGTGTCGCTGCCGGGCGGTTGCGCCATCGGCTCGCGCCCGGTTGACCAGCACATCAAGGGTCTGCAGGCGCTGGGCGCGGAAATCACCGTCGAGAACGGCTTCATCAAGGCCCACGTCGACGGGCGCCTGAAGGGCGGTCGCTATACCTTCGACATGGTCAGCGTCACCGGCACCGAGAACGTGCTGATGGCCGCTGTGCTGGCTGATGGCACCACGGTGCTGGAAAACGCCGCGATGGAGCCGGAAGTGGCCGATCTGGCGCATTGCCTGATTGCCCTGGGCGCGAAGATTGAAGGCATCGGCACCGCGCGCCTGGTTGTGGAAGGCGTCGAGCGCCTGCACGGGGGCCGCCACGCAGTGTTGCCCGATCGCATCGAGACCGGCACCTTCCTGGTCGCCGCGGCAATGAGCGGTGGTCGCGTCACGGTGCGCAATGCGCGGCCGGACACGATGGACGCGGTGTTGCACAAGCTGACCGAGGCCGGTGCTGAGATCAGCACCACTGAAGACAGCATCACCCTGGACATGCACGGCAAGCGGCCCAAGTCGGTGAACATCACCACCGCGCCGCATCCGGCTTTCCCGACCGACATGCAGGCGCAATTCATGGCCATGAACTGCGTGGCCGATGGCGTTGGTGTGATCACCGAGACCATCTTTGAGAACCGCTTCATGCACGTCAACGAGCTGCTGCGCCTGGGCGCCGATATCCAGATCGAAGGGCATACCGCGATCGTGCGTGGCGTGGCCAAGCTCAGCGGTGCGCCGGTGATGGCGACCGATCTGCGTGCCTCAGCCTGCCTGATCCTGGCCGGTCTGGTGGCTGCTGATGAGACCAGCATCGACCGCATCTACCACCTGGATCGTGGCTACGAGAACATCGAGGAAAAGCTCAGCGGGCTCGGTGCCAACGTGCGGCGGATCGCATGATCCTCAAAGGCCGTTTCAGCCCACGTCGGCGCGCTCTGTTGGGCCTGGTGCTGCTGGCCCTGGCCTGGTTGGGCTGGGGCTGGTACAGCGGCGTGGCCATCACCCAGGGTGTTGAAAAGGAACAGATGGACTGGAATGGCGATGGCCAGGTCAGTAGCGACGAGTTCCTGCAGGCGTTTTATGCGGTGCGGGTGAAGGACAGCGAAGAGGGCGACCGCCAGTGCCGTAGTTTCATCTGGCGCAGCAGCGGTGAAGAATTCCGCCGCGATTGCCGCACCGTGTTCAAGAAGGCCACCGCTGAGTAGCACACCTGCGCCGCAGCAACGCGGCGTCGATCGCTACCGATGTTTAGCCCGGGCGAGCGTAGCTGGCCCGGGTTGAAGTGGATCAGGCAGGGCGCAATTCCCGCTAGATCCCTGTTGTTGCCTGGCGTAGTTGTTGCTCAGGTCCCGGGTTCGCCGCCGCTTGCCCGGGCTACGCTTGAGCGCGGTTTTGCGCTGTGCTCAGCGCGTCCAGGAGTTCATCTGCAGGCTGATCGTGGTGGCGCCGTTCTCGCGCTGGACGATGCGTACCGGTGCCGGGATACCGGCCACGATCCAGGCAATGGTCTGTTTTTCGGCACCGCCCTGGGCAACCTTGGTGGCGTCGTAGTTGCGGCCGGCGATGGTGACCTGCTCGCGGCCGATCACCCGGTAGTTCATCGGTCGCGCGCGCCCGTTCTCGACCATGCGATAGGACAGGGGGCGCCCGGCAGGTACGTCGCGTGCCAGTGCCAGGTTGATCAGCAGTGCGTCCATGTCGCCATTCTGCAGGGCTACCGGCCCGGCGCGGGTAGGCTTGACGTCGCCGCTCCAGCGCGCCTGGCCGGCTGCCCAGTTGTAGCTGGTAATGACGCCGCGCTGGACCGCGGCATAGCTGGTCCGGTCGCTGCCGCCCAGTGGTCGGTACTGCGTTCCCATGTCCTGGAATACGGTGGCTTGGCTCAGTTTTGCGACCATGTGATCCAAGGTCAGCAGGTACATCCAGGAGCCATTGCGGGCCGGGGTGAGGGTCATCCGCGCGGTTGCGGTGAGGCCCTTGTAGCTGGCGGTGTAGCGGCCATCGAAACGTTGTACGGCGGCATCGGCAGTTGGCGCCAGGGACACAAGCAGGGCAGCTGCAAGCGGGAGCAGGGCGGATTTATGAGTAAGAGTCACGGCGGCTCATCCATGAAAACGCCCGGCATCAGGCCGGGCGCGTCGGGGTGGGGGGGAGGGTCAGTTGATCGAACGGATGGTCAGGTCCAGTGCGTCCTGGCCATTCTCGCGCTGCAGCAGGCGTGCCGGTACCGGCATGCCGGGGACGATCCAGGCGATCTGTTCCTTGTTGCCATCCACGCGTGACACCTTGGTGGCTTCCTGCTGCTTGCCGCCGATGGTCAGGTTCTCCTTGCCTATCACCCGGTAGGTCATGGGCTTGATGCGGCCATCGTCGACCATGCGGTAGGTCAGGGGTTTGCCGGCGGCGACATCGCGGGCAATGGCCAGATTGATCAGCAATGCATCCATGTCGCCGCTTTGCAGGCGGATCGGGCCGCTGCGTTCGGGCTTCACATCGCCAGTCCAGGTGGCTTGGCCGCTGTTCCAGTCATAGCGCGCATCCACCTGCTTGCGCTTGATCAGCACCACCGAGCGGTCATGGCTGCTGAGCGGGCGCAGTTTGCCACCCTGTTCGTCGAACACGGTGGCCTGGCTCAGTTCCGCCATCGGGTTCTTGATCTGCAGGCTGTAGCGCCATTGGTTGGTGCCGGCAGGAGTTACCGACATCACGCCATTGGCCTGCATGCCCATGTAGCTGGCCTGGTAATTGGCGGTGAATGGCTCGAATGCCAACGCAGGCAGGCTGGCCGCGGCCAGTGCGGCGGCAGCGAGGTAACGCAGGGGGCGGTGGGAAAGCTTCATGCTCAGGCTCCTTGGTATTCGATCAGGCGCAGGTCGATCTCGTCCTGCCCATCTTTGCGTTGCAGGATGCGCACCGGGGTGGGTACGCCGTTGGCGATCCAGAGGATGGTTTCATCGTTGCCGCCGTTGGTGCGGTACACCCGTAAGGCGTCATAGCTGAGATCACCTACCTGCACGTTTTCGGTGGTGTCGGCGGCACGGTACTCGTACTGGCGCACCCGGCCGACATCGACGTAGCGGTATTGCAGTGCCTGTCCCGGTCGTGCATCGCGCATCAGCGACAGGTTGAGCACCAAGGCGCTCTGGTCGCCACGCTGTAGTGGAATGGGTCGCTGCCGTTCTTCTTTCAGGTCACCGTGCCACTGCGCGGTACCGGCCTGCCAGTTGTAGACGCCGGTGACCTTCTTGCTCATGAACAGGGCCTTCTTGACCGTGCTCTGGCTCAACGGCGTGTAGACGCTGCCTTCGTTGTTGAACACGTTGCTCTGTTCAATGTTCAGCCCGAGCACGCTGGCAAAACCGCGTTTGCCGCGCACCGTCATGTCCACCCGCCATTGGCTGTCGCTGTTATGGACCACGCGCATGGTGGCGTCGCCGGCTTCCTTGCCCTTGTACAGGGCCTGGTAGGTGGCGACGAAAGGTTCCAGTGCCGGCGGAGTCCACTCCAGCGCCGGCGGCGCCAGCGTAACCGGTGCCTGTTCCGAAGTGGCCGTAGCGGTAGGCGTTTCCTGGGCGTGGCTGGCCGCTGATACCAGCAGAGCGGTCAAAACCATTGGTTTGAAAAGCGCTATGGCCATGTGAGGACGAGGGCAGAAGAGGGAGGGGATCTTGCCAAACCACACATCAGCAGCCTGTGTGGGTCAGCGGCGGAGGGTTCCGGCGGAATCTAGGCGCAAAGGGCTAAACAGGGACTGACCGTCGTAGTGGACCACGCCGTCGCGTTCAGCAAGCCGGCCGGCGACCAGCAACTGTACGCTTGCCAGCAGCAGCGGATGTTCGACCGCCAGCACCCGTTTGGCCAGTGTTTCAGCACTGTCACCGGCCAGTACCGGGATACGCGCCTGGGCGATCACTGCGCCTGCATCCAGTTCAGGTACGACAAAGTGCACGCTGGCACCGTGCTCGGCATCGCCGGCCTCGATGGCGCGTGCATGCGTGTGCAGGCCCTTGTGCAAGGGCAGCAGCGAGGGGTGGATGTTCACCAGGCGGCCACTGAAGCGCTGCACGAAGGCGGCACCGAGGATGCGCATATAGCCAGCGCAGATGATCCAGTCCGGCTGGCTTGCGGCCACCGCGTCGGCCAGTGCGCTGTCAAACGCTTCGCGTTCGGCGAAGTCCCTGGGGGAGCGCGCCCAGCGTTGTACGGGTGCCACTTTTTCCAGTGCGGCGGCGGCCGGCTTGTCGGAGAACACACCCACAAGCTGTGCATCCAGCTGACCTGCCGCGATGGCGTCCTGCAGGCATTGCAGGTTGCTGCCACGGCCGGAGGCAAGCACGGCGAGACGGAGCAGGGGGCTCATGCGCGCGATTTCCGCAGCAGCGGCCACAACGCCATGCTGCCAAGGGTGGCCAGCAACATGTCGGCATGCGCATCCCAGATGTCGCCTTGCTGGCCGTTGTAAGCCTCGGCGGCTTCCGGTGACAGTGCCAGGGCGATGCCCCATTCCAGCCATTCGTAGGCCAGGCTGGTGCACATGATGGTCATCACCGCGAGCGTGAAGGCCTGCCCCAGGCGCAGCGCTGGCCAGCCGTGGCGGGCTAGTTGGGTCAGTGCCGGGGTGAAGCAGATGCCGTACAGCAGGTGGATCAGCCGGTCGAAATGATTGCGCTCCCAACCGAAGGCGGCGTTCGGCGACCAGCCAAACAGGGCCTGCGCCCATTGGTCATAGGGAATGTTGGAGTACAGCCAGCGGGCGCCAATGCTGTGCAGGATGATGAAGCCACAGATCGCTGCGAAGGCGCCGCTGCCCAGCGGCCAGCGGCGGTCCACCCACCACAGCGCCAGCAGGCCGAGCACGGTCAGCGAGCTGTGCAGGGCCTGTTCCACAGGCCATAGCGGTTTGATCCAGGTAAGCGCGAATACAGCAAGCGCGCCGATGAAGGCGGCCTTCTTGGCGGCTTTCATGTAGGTGTTGGCTCAGCCGATGTGGACGCGTTCAGCGCCGTTTTCGGCCACCACTTCACCAATCTGCCAATGCGCCAGTTCCAACGAGTCCAGCGTGGCATTGATGGCAGCGACCTGGTCGGCCGGCACCAGCAGCACGAAACCGATGCCGCAGTTGAAGGTGCGCCACATCTCGCTGTCGGCCACATTGCCTTCGCGCTGCAGCCACTGGAACACCGGCGGCAGCGGCCAGCTGCTGGCGTCGATGGTGAGGCCCAGGCCTTCCGGCACCACGCGGATGATGTTCTCGGTCAGGCCGCCGCCGGTGACGTGGGCCATGCCGTGCACGGCTGCGCCGTGGGTCTTGAGCAGCGACAGGATCGGCTTGACGTACAGGCGGGTCGGCGCCATCAGTGCATCGACCAGCTTCACGCCGTTCTCCAGCACCAGATCGGCCGGGCTGCCGGCACGTTCGTAGATGCGGCGGACCAGCGAGTAGCCGTTGGAGTGCGGGCCGGAGGAGGCAATGCCGATCAGGACGTCGCCGAGGGCAACGGCCGAGCCGTCCTTCAGTTCGCTCTTTTCGACGCCGGCGACGGTGAAGCCGGCCAGGTCGTACTCGCCCGGGGCGTACATGTCGGGCATTTCAGCGGTTTCGCCGCCGATCAGCGCGCAGCCGGCCTCGGTGCAGCCATTGGCGATGCCGCCGACCACGGCCGCGGCGGTGTCGATGTCGAGCTTGCCGGTGGCGAAATAATCCAGGAAGAACAAGGGCTCAGCTCCCTGCACCAGCACGTCGTTGACGCACATGGCGACCAGATCGATGCCGATGGTGTCGTGGCGGCCGAGCTGTTGTGCCAGCTTCAGCTTGGTGCCGACGCCGTCGGTACCGGACACCAGTACCGGCTCGCGGTACTTGTTGGAAAGGTCGAACAGGGCGCCAAAGCCACCCAGTCCGCCCATCACCTCCGGGCGGAAGCTGCGCTTTACCAGCGGCTTGATACGCTCGACCAGTTCGTTGCCCGCGTCGATGTCGACACCGGCGTCACGGTAGGTCAGGGGGGAGTTGGCAGAGGTCGAGGGGCTGGTCACTGGCGGCTGCACTGGCGGGGTGAACGGTCGATTTTAACAGGCCACGTTGGCGTGAAGGCCCCATTCGGGCAACAATTCCCTCCGGAATCGTCGAGCAATGGAAATTTCAATGCGCCGCAGCCTGGTCACAATCCTGTTTCTGGCGCTCTGCCTGCCAATTTCGTTGGTGCAGGCACAGTCGTCCGGCATGCGTACCGAAGGGGACGTGGCTGGCGCCAGCAGTGCCTATGAGGCCGAGGTACCGGTCAACAGCCAAAGTGAGGCCGATCGCAACGGCGGGCTGGCGCGCGCGCTGGGCGCGGTGCTGGCCAAGCTGTCCGGCGACCGTAGTGTGCTGGCGCGGCCAGGCGTGGCGCAGGCCCTGCGCAGCGCCAAGGACATGGCCGAGAGTTACGACTACCGGCAGGATCAAAGCGTCAGCGCCAGTGGTGCGCCCAGCTTCCGCACCATGCTGGTGGCACGCTTCCGCCAGGATGACGTCGACGGGCTGGTCGCCGCGCTGGGCTTGCCGGTGTGGCCGCAACCGCGCCCCAAGCCGGTGGTCTGGCTGGCCATTGATGATGGCAGCGGCCCACGTCTGGTCGGTGTGCCACAGTCCAACGCGGCGCGGCCGTTGCTGGACCGTGCGGTTGAACGCGGCTTCAAACTGGGTTTGCCTGCCGGCGGCGCCGCCGAGCAGGCCTTGGTTGGTGCTATCTGGCGGCAGGACACCGCTGCTGTGGCGCGCGCTTCGTCACGCTATTCGCCGCCGATGCAGTTGATCGGCAAGTTGTACCGCGGCAAGGGCGGCGGCTGGGTTGCCGACTGGGTGTTTGTCGACAATGGCCGTGAACTGTCTAAATGGACCACCAACGACGCCGATGCACGGCGTGCGATGATGGCTGGTGCCGACGGTGCCGCCGATGCGCTGGTGCGGCGCTATGCCAAGGCGCCAGTCGGTGGTGCCCCGGGCACCTACCGGATCGTGGTCAGCGGAATCCGCAGCGCGGATGACTATCTGCGCCTGGCGGCTACCTTGCAGAGCGTGGCGGTGGTGAAGGGGATCACCCCAATCCAGGCCTCGGGTGACCGCCTGGAGCTGGATGTCGAGCTGATGAGCGGTCTGCCCGGCTTCAACCGCATGCTGGGGCGCGATGCCGCCTTGCAGCCGGTGGGCGCGGTGGACGATGGTGATGCGGATGCATCGACGGATCAGAACAGCGGCAGCCGCCGCGCGGAGTACCGCATTCGATGAGTACTGATACAGCGGAAATGGAAATCGCGCTGTTCCTGCGCCGCCTCAAGTGGGTGGTGCTCAGTGCCTTCGGGCTGTGGGTGATGTGGCTGTTGGCACCGGTGCTGACTCCGTTTGTGGTCGCCTTGATGCTGGCCTGGCTGGGTGATCCGCTGGTTGACCGGCTGGAAGCCCGGGGTCGTTCGCGCAACACCGCGGTGGTGCTGGTGTTCGTGTTGATGATCCTGCTGCTGGCCTTGGCGCTGCTGATCCTGGTGCCGTTGATCCAACGCCAGATCATTACCCTGGTTGCTGCCTTGCCCCAAGGGCAGGACTGGCTGATGAACACCGCGATCCCGTGGCTCGAGCAGAAGACCGGCCTGGAAATCATGGCCTGGCTGGACCCCGGTCGCTTGTTTGAGTGGGTGCGCAGCCATTGGCAGCAGGCCGGCGGCGTTGCCACCACGTTCTTTGGCTACGTGTCGCGCTCGGGTTTTGCGATGGTGGCCTGGGTGATCAACCTGGCCTTGTTGCCTATCCTGGCCTATTACTTCCTGCGCGACTGGGACAAGTTGGTCGAGCGGGTTGCATCGATGATTCCGCGCAACCATATCGAGGTGGTGTCGCGCTTGGCGCGTGAGTCCAACGACGTGCTGGGTGCCTTCATCCGTGGCCAGATCGCGGTGATGATCGCATTGGGCGTGGTGTATGCAGCCGGCCTGACGTTGGTGGGTTTGAACCTGGGCCTGTTGATCGGCCTGGTTGCTGGCTTGATCAGCTTCATCCCCTATCTGGGGGCGACCACCGGCGTGGTGATGGCGGTGCTGGCGGCCTTGGTGCAATCGCAGGGCGTGGACCTGCAGTTGCTGGTGCTGGTGGGCGTTGTCTTCACCGTCGGCCAGTTGTTGGAAAGCTATGTGCTGACGCCGCGTATCGTCGGTGACAAAATTGGCCTGCACCCGGTCGCGGTTATTTTTGCGGTGATGGCAGGTGGCCAGCTGTTTGGCTTCCTGGGAATGCTGTTGGCGTTGCCAGCGGCGGCGGTGATCAACGTGTTGTTGCGCTATGCGCACCAGCGATATCGCCAAAGTGAGTTGTATGCCGGCCACGGGCCGACGATTGTGTTGGACCCGCGCAACGTTCAAGTACCGGCGGATCTGAGCATCGTGTCGAAGGATGTAGAACCTAAGTGAGTGTGCCGCAGTTACCGCTGGCCTTGCGTTACCCGCCAGACCAGCGCTTTGAAACGTTCATCGGTGCACCGGAAGGTGCGCTGCCGCAGTTGCGTGCCGTTGCCAATGGCAGCAGCCAGGACTGGATCTATCTGGTGGGTGCTGGTGCCACCGGCAAGACGCACCTGGCACTGGCCACTTGCGCCGCCGCACTGCAGGCCGGGCGTCGCCCTGCGTACCTGCCACTACAGGCAGCCGGTACGCGCTTGCAGGACGCCTTGGAAGCGCTGGAAGGGCACGACGTGCTGGCGCTGGACGGGCTGGAATATGTCGCCGGTCGACGCGAGCAGGAAATCACCCTGTTCGAGTTCCACAACCGCGCGCGCGCTGCCGACGTGACCGTGATCTATACCTCACGGCTGCCGCCTGATGGCCTGGGCTTGGTGTTGCCGGACCTGCGCTCGCGTCTGTCGCAGTGCAGCCGCATCACCTTGGAGCCGTTGGATGCCGAAGGCCGTGGCGCAGTGCTGCGCGAACGTTCGGTGCGGCGTGGGCTGGTGATGGATGAGGCGACGCTGGACTGGTTGCTGACCCGCACCGGCCGTGATCTGAGCGGGCTGGTGACCTTGCTGGAGCGACTGGATCGTGAGTCGCTGGCGGCAAAGAAGCGGATCACCGTGCCGTTCCTGAAGCGGGTGCTGGAGAACGGGCCGGGTTGATCGGCATTCTGGATTTTGTGGGAGCGGTATAAACCGCGAAGCAGATGTCATATCCGCATAAGAAAGATGCCTGCGATTGCAGGCATTTTTGTATCTGAAGCTTCAGTTGTTTCGCGGTTCACACCGCTCCCACAAAGGGCTGGCGGACGCGGCTTCTGTGGGAGCGGCGTAAGCCGCGAAGCCGGTGTCGCGTCCGCAAACGAAGATGCCTGCAATTGCAGGCATCTGTGTATCTGAGTCTTCACTTGCTTCGCGGCTCACACCGCTCCTACAAGAGCTGGTCTTCCAACTGCTGCAGGCGCTCGGGGGTGCCGACGTCGGTCCAGCGGCCCTGGTGATGCTGGCCGCTGATGCTGTTGTTGGCCATTGCGGCGCGCAGCAAGGGGGCAAGCTTGAAGCGCGGTGGGGTTTCCGCACAGCCATCTGCATTGCCAATCACGTTCTGCCAGTCCTGCAACAGCTGCGGCCGATATACGCCGATGCCGGCAAAGGTCAGGCGCGCTTGTTCGCCGTCGTCATGCAGCTGGCCACCAGCATCCAGAATGAAATCGCCGCGCGGATGCTGCACTGGATTGTCGACCATGACCAGATGAGCGCTGCCCTTCGGTTCCCAGGGAAGGGCAGCGAAATCAAAATCGCTCCAGATATCACCATTGACCGCCAGGAACGGCGCATCGCCGAGCAGCGGCAGCGCGTTGTGCATGCCTCCGCCGGTTTCCAGCGGCACCGGGCCTTCGTACAGATAATGCAGGCGCAGGTTCCAACGACTGCCATCACCCAGTTTTTCCGGGAACTGTGTGGCCAGCCAACTGGTGTTGATCACCACATCGCCGATGCCCAGCGCGGCAAGGCGCTGCAGGTGCCATTCGATCAGTGGCACACCGGCCACGGCCAACAGCGGCTTGGGCGTGTGATCGGTAAGCGGGCGCATGCGCTCGCCGAGTCCGGCAGCGAAGATCAAGGCCTTCATGCGGAAGCCTTGGCGGCCATCGCCGGCTTGAAGCGGCGCTCGAACAGGTCCTGCAGTGGTGCCAGCTCCGGGTAGCGTGGCAACACTTCATCCAGGTATCGGATGAAACGTGGCGCGTCCTCAAAGTAATGGCCCTTGCCGTCGCGATCACGCAGCCGCACGAAGATACCGAGGATCTTCAGATGGCGCTGCACGCCCATCCAGTCGGCGTCGCGCAGGAACAGCGGCCACGGCCGCACCGGCAGGCTGGCTGCCAGCGCCTGTGCGTGGTAGCGCGCGAGCCAGGCGTCCACCTTTTCCAGCGGCCAGCTCAGGAAGGCGTCCTTGAACAGACTAGCTGGATCGTAAGCAATCGGCCCGCTGACCAGATCCTGGAAATCCAGCACCGCCGGGCCGCCTTCGACCGGCATCAGGTTGCGCGGCATGAAGTCACGATGGGTCAGCACTTGTGGCTGGTTCAAGGCGTTGTCCATCAGGCACCGTTGCACCAGTTGCAACTGCTCGCTTTCGCCACAGTCCAAGCTCAGACCGAGGTGGCGTTGCACGAACCACTCTTCAAACAGGCCAGCATCGCGTTGCAGCAGCGCCTCGCCGAACGCACCCATGCCGTCGGGTACCGGAATCGACTGCAGGCGGATCAGTTGCACGAAGCTCGCATCGAACCAGGCATCGGCATTGTCGTCGTTGATGAAGCGGGCCAGGGTTGGTCCGCCCAGGTCTTCCAGCAGCAGGAAGCCGTTGTCGACATCGCGTGCCAGTACCTGCGGTACACGCACGCTGTTGGTTTCCAGCAGGTCGTGCATGCGCAGCCAGGGGCGTACATCTTCCAATCCGGGTGGCGAATCCATCACGATGTGGCTGCCGCGTGCGCTGGTGCTGCGCCAATAGCTGCGGAAACCGGCATCGACCGATGCGCGTTCAAGCGTGGAGGCAGGGTCGCCGAGTGCGGTACAGGTCCACTGCAGGCGTTGTTGGGCGCGCAGCGGATCGGAAGCGGGATCGTTCATGGACACTACAAGTGAAGCGGCGCCCGCAGGCGCCGTTGGAAGGGAGTCAGCGCTTGTTGCCGCCGCTGATCAGGCGCAGCAGCGCCAGCAGGGCGATCGCACCGATGATGGAACCGACAAAGCCGGCCGGCTGGCCCGCCGAATACCAGCCCATCTCTCGGCCGAACCAGCCGGCAAATACCGCACCGGCCACGCCGAGCACGATGGTCAGCAGGCAGCCCATGCGGTTGTTGCCGGGCATGAAGAAGCGCCCCAGCAGGCCCACGAAGAAACCGATCAGGATGATGTACAGCCAGCTGTCGCTGCCAAACAGTCCGCTCATGTTCTTGTCCGTGCCTGAGAAAAACGCAGCCTAGCAAGGCCAGGCTGCGTTCGTCATCAAACCATCAACATCCGTCGAGCAACGGCGGACCGATCAGCAGCAGCCGTGGCCACCGTGACGGGTGCCGCTGTCGGCGGCCACCGGCGAACCGCTGGTTTCGCCACGCAGGCTGGCGGCGTGGTGGTCGAACAGCACCTTGGACACGCAGGAGGTGACGCGCTTGCCCATCGGGATGTGCAGGAACTCGTTCGGGCCGTGTGCATTGGAGTGCGGGCCGAGCACGCCGGTGATCATGAACTGCGCACCCGGGAACTTCTCGCCCAGCATGCCCATGAACGGGATCGAGCCGCCTTCGCCCATGTACATCGCTGGCTTGCCGAAGAAGGCCTGGCTGGCGGCGTCGATGGACTGCTCCAGCCACGGCGCCATGGCCGGTGCGTTCCAGCCGGTGGAGGCCTTTTCCAGGTCCAGGCTGACGTGGGCGCCGTTCGGCGGGTCACGCAGCAGGGCTTCCTTCAGCAGCTCGCCGCAGACCTTGCCATTGGCGGTCGGCGGCAGGCGCAGCGACAGCTTCACCGAGGTTTCCGGGCGCAGCACGTTGCCGGCCGATTCCAGCGGCGGCATGCCGCCGATGCCGGTCACCGACAGGGCCGGGCGCCAGGTGCGGTTGAGGACCAGCTCGGTCAGTTCATCGCTCATCGGCTTGAGGCCGTCGACCAGCGGGAACTTGTCGAAGATGGCGGTATCGACCACGTCGGCGGCGCGCTTGGCCTGTTCCAGGCGCTCGGCCGGGATTTCGGTGTGCAGGCCTTCCAGCAGGATGCGGCCGGTGTTTTCGTCCTCGATGCGCGACAGCAGCTGGCGCAGCAGGCGGAAGCTGGACGGCACCACACCGGAGGCATCACCGGAGTGCACGCCTTCGTTGAGTACCTTGACGGTGAAGTTGCCGCCGGTCAGGCCGCGCAGCGAAGTGGTGCACCACAGCTGGTCGTAGTTGGCGCAGCCCGAATCCAGGCACACCACCAACGACGGCTGGCCGATGCGCTCAGCCAGATGGTCGACATAAGCGGGCAGATCGTAGGAGCCGGATTCCTCACAGGCTTCAATCAGGATCACGCAGCGGGCGTGCGGCAGGCCTTGTTCCTGCAGCGCCAGCACCGCGGCCAGCGAGCCGAAGATGGCATAGCCGTCATCGGCGCCGCCGCGGCCGTACAGCTTGTCGCCGCGCAGCACCGGAATCCATGGGCCGAGATCCTCGTCCCAGCCGGTCATTTCCGGCTGCTTGTCCAGGTGGCCGTAGAGCAGCACGGTATCGTCGCCGGTTTCCGGGCCGGTGGCCGGGATTTCCAGGAATAGCAGCGGGGTGCGGCCTTCCAGGCGAACCACCTCGACCTGCAGGCCGGGGATGGTCTGCGCCTTGGCCCAGCTCTCCATCAGGGTGACGGCCTGTTCCATGTAGCCGTTGGCGACCCAGTTCGCGTCGAACATCGGCGACTTGTTGGGGATACGGATGTAATCGACCAATTGCGGGACGATGTCGTTGTCCCACTTGTCGCTGAGAAATTGGCCGATCTTGGCGCTGTCCATCTGGATCTCCGATAGCAATGTCAGGTGCAACCATTCTACGCCGCTCCCTTGTTTATCGGGCTGGCGACGGTTTCATCAGTGAATTTTTGTAGGACTTTTCCTGCAAAGGCCCGGGTGGTTGGCTGGCTGTTTGCTGAACCCGCCCCGGATATTCTGGCTACATGTGGCGCGGAACACTGATCTGACCGGCGGGATAGCCAGCCGATCAATGACCAAGCCACAAGGAGTACAGCGATGAAGCTTTTTACCGTAACGCTGCAGTCTCTGATTCTCGCATTGTTGTTGACGCTTACGGCGCAAGCCAAGGACAAGGTCGACATCAATACCGCCTCTGCGGCGGAGCTGAATCAGGTGTTGGTGAATGTCGGCCCTTCCAAGGCGCAGGCGATCATCGAACACAGACAAGCCAACGGGCCCTTCAAAAGTGTCGAGGAACTGGCACTGGTCAAAGGAATCGGATTGAAGACGGTCGAACGGAATCGTGACCTGATCGAAGCAAGGGCCGGAGCTGCCCCTGCCAAGAGTGCTACCGGGACGGTAGCTGCGCAGCCGGTTGAGAGGCGCTGAGCGGAAGGAATCGAATAGTGAACCGTCAGGAAGACGGATCACCAGGAACCCGAAAAGGGCAGGACGCTGGGGGCTGGCAGGATGCCAACAAGGATGTGAGGTCGTCCGGTGATGCACAGTGACGTGCAGCCGGGCGATTTTTCTGTCTCTGCTCCAAAGAACAAGGCCCGGGTCTCCCCGGGCCTTGTTCTTTTCTGGGGAGTCGCGATTGGGGATTAGGGAGTAGGGATTCGCAAGAGCCGGTGCGAGCTCCGGGTTTGCGCACGCGGCGCCATGGGCGTGGTGCGCATGTAGCCCGGGTAAGCGCAGCGCACCCGGGGCTTTCCGCAAGAACCCCGGGGGCGCTGTGCTTGCCCGGGCTACAAAAGCGGTGCCTGCCTTGCGATATCCGCGTTGCCAAACGCCCTGGCGATAGCTGGGGCGCACAGACAGTCAAACCAATCCGGTTGCGTAATACACGCCGATGATCGCGAACACTGCCAGCGTCTTGATGATGGTGATGGCGAAGATGTCCTTGTAGGACTGGCGATGGGTGAGGCCGGTGACGGCCAGCACCGTGATCACCGCGCCGTTGTGCGGCAGCGTGTCCATGCCGCCGGAGGCCATCGCCGCCACGCGGTGCAGCACTTCCATCGGAATGCCGGCAGCCTGCGCGTTGGCGATGAAGCTGTCGGCCATTGCCGCCAGTGCGATGCTCATGCCGCCTGACGCCGAGCCGGTGATGCCGGCCATGGCGGTGACTGAAACCGCTTCATTGACCAGGGGGTTCGGGATCGAGCCCAGTGCGTTGGCCACCACCAGGAAGCCGGGCAGGGCGGCAATCACCGCACCGAAACCATATTCGGAGGCGGTATTCATCGAGGCCAGCATGGCGCCGCCGATGGCCGATTTGGTGCCCTCGGCAAACGAGGCGATCACCGGCTTCCAGGCAAAGGCGATGACGCTGAGGATGCCCAGCAGCAACGCGCCCTGCACGGCCCAGATTGCCCCCAGCTTGGAGACTTCCTGTACCACCGGTGCGGGGTTGCCGATCACCGCCGGGATGAAGGATTGGGTCTCGCCGTAGAAGCCGGGAATCCAGCGGGTCAGGAAGAAATTGGCCACGCCGACCAGGATCAACGGGGTGATCGCCACCAGCGGGTGTGCCAGATTCTGGCCGTGGAAGGGCTCTGGCTCATTGCGCAGCTCGTCGTTGGCGCCGGCATAGCCCTCGCCATTGCGCACGGCGACACGGCGGCGCCATTCCAGGTAGCTCATGCCCAGGATCAGGATCACCACGGTGCCGATCACGCCCAGCCATGGTGCAGCCCAACTGTTGGTGCCGAAGAACGCCGATGGAATGATGTTCTGGATCTGTGGCGTGCCCGGCAGCGCGTCCATGGTGAAGGTGAAGGCACCCAGCGCGATCGTGCCGGGAATCAGGCGCTTGGGGATGTTGCTCTGGCGGAACAGCTCGGCTGCGAACGGGTAGACCGCGAACACCACCACGAACAGCGACACACCGCCGTAGGTGAGCAGTGCACAGACCAGCACGATGGACAGCATCGCGCGCTTGGCGCCGACCAGCTTGATGGTGGCGCTGACGATGGACTTGGAGAAACCCGAGACCTCGATCAGCTTGCCGAACACCGCGCCCAGTACGAACACCGGGAAGTACAACTTGAGGAAGCCGACCATCTTGTCCATGAACAAGCCGGTGAACATCGGCTGCACCAGGCTGGGATCAGTCAGCAGCACCGCACCCAGCGCCGCCACCGGCGCGAACAGGATCACGCTGTAGCCGCGGTAGGCGACAAACATCAGGAAGCACAGGGCCGCCAATACGATCAGAAACGACATTCACAGCTCCCCGGCCAATACATTGCCGGCGAGTATCAGGATCAAGGCCAGCCCGGCCCACTGTACGAAGGGACTATACGCGGCCGGCTAACGCTCCATTAACGTGCGCTCCATGGCGACATTCGTGTGTCGCAACGTCATACCCGGGAGGAGGGAGACCAATGAAGCGCAAGTATCTGAGTATCGCCATCGGTGGCATTCTGCTGGCACCTGCCGCATTCGTGCAGGCGCAGGAGCAGCAGGCGGTGCCGGCCGGCACCAAGGCGACGCAGCTGGACGAAGTGACCGTGACCGCACGCCGTCGCAGCGAATCCATCCAGGACGTGCCGGTGGCGGTCAGCGCCTTCGGTGAGGAGCAGATCAAGGATCTGCAGGCCTCGACCGTGGAAGGCCTGCAGGGCGCCGTGCCCAACATGAACATCGCCCAGGGCCGCGGTTCGGCAAACAGCGTCAACGTCTTCATCCGCGGCATCGGCCAGCCCGACGCGCTGCAGACCTTCGACCCGGGCGTGGGCATGTACGTGGACGACGTCTACTACTCGCGCATCAATGGCGCGCTGTTCTCGCTGTTCGACATCCAGCAGCTGGAAGTGCTGCGCGGCCCGCAGGGCACGCTGTACGGCAAGAACTCCACCGGCGGTGCGATCAAGCTGACCACCAAGAACCCCTTCGACAATGAAGGCGGCGCGGTTGAAGTGACTGCCGGTGATTATGGTCGCCTGGAAGGCCGCTTCTACGTCTCGGGCAAGCTGAGCGACACCGTGGCTGCCAGCATTGCCGGCGCCAAGATCACCAATGACGGTTACGTCAAGGATGCGGTCACCGGCAAGCGTTACAACGACGATGACACCGAAGCGTTGCGCGCGAAGCTGGCATTCCAGCCGACCGACAATTTCAGCGCGGTGCTGTCGCTGGATACTACCAAGCAGGATGCGGCGCTGACCCTTGGCCGCCCGATGGCCGACCTGCGTCAGACCAGTCTGGCACCGGCTGGCGTGATCGTGCTGCAGCCGGGCGAAACCGGCGAGTGGAATCGTCGCGCGCAGACCTCGTTCCAGAACGGCGAAGGCCAGTACCTGAAGCACTCCGGCGCATCGCTGTCGATGAGCTGGGACATCAACGAGCAGTTCACGCTGAAGAGCATCAGCTCCTACCGTAAGCTCAAAACCAAGTCCTACATCGATATCGACGCTTCCGAGTACGAGCTGGGCGATGTACTGGTGGCGCTGGACCAGAACCAGAAGAGCCAGGAATTCCAGCTGCATTACGACAACGGCTCCAACCTGCACGCCACCTTTGGTGCGTACTACATGAAGGAGAACGTGCCGTCGTACCAGGAAGCGTATGCCGATGACCTGTTCTCGTTCCTGGGCGGCAAGGTGCCGTTCCTGCGCACCATCGAAGATGATCTGAGCACCACCTCGACGGCCGCATTCGCGCATGTGAACTGGGAGTTCGTGCCGACCTGGACCGTCGCCGCCGGTGTGCGCTGGACCAAGGACAAGAAAGACTACGACCGTTCCACCAGCACGTTCTGGGGCGCCCCGTTTGCCAGTTTGAACGGCACGGTCGCATTCGATGCCAAGGCCTCGTGGACGGCAGTGACGCCGTCGATCAGCCTGCAGAAGGAATTCAGCGACAACCTGATGGGCTATGTGTCGGCCAACCGTGGGTTCAAGTCCGGTGGCTTCAACGGCCGCGCCAACACCGTCTACGACACCCAGCACGCCAAGTTCGACCCGGAATACGTGTGGACCTACGAGCTGGGCCTGAAGGGCAGCTCGGCCGATCACCGTTTGCGTGGTACCGCCACCGCGTTCTACAGCAACTACAGTGACTTCCAGGCACGCGTATCGCAGGACGTCGGCACCTTCCCGGTGTTGAACGCGGCCAAGCTCAACATCAAGGGCATCGAGCTGGAAGGCAGTGCGCTGCTGGGCGAATCCACCACCTTGAGCGCACAGTTGGGTTGGATGGATGCCAAGTACGACAGCTTCGAGGATTTCCGTCTCGATCCGTCCTATGCCGGCTACGATCCGACCGTGAACCACGACCACGTGCCGTTCTCGCCGGACGTGACTGCCCGGGTGGCCCTGCAGCATGTGTTCTCGTTGGGTGACAACGGCAGCCTGACCTTTGGCGGCGACGTGTCGTATCGCAGCGACACCTGGTTGTCGGTGGACAACCGCAAGGTGCTGAGCCAGGACGCTTACACGTTGCTGGGCGCCTACGGCGTATGGGATTCGTCGCAGCTGACCTGGCAGGTACGTGCGGGTGTGCGCAACCTGACCGACAAGCAGTACAAGACCGAAGGCCAGGAGTTCGCCAGCGTTGGCAACATCCAGACCGCGTACTACGGTCTGCCACGCAACTGGTATGTGTCGGTGCGTTACAACTTCTGATGACGTAGCCGGTGACAGCTGGCTGATTGGAATGCAAGGCAGCCCTCTCCCGCGTTGCGGGGGAGGGCTTTTGCGTTTGTTGTTGGTGCTCTGGTTGTGGCTGCGGCGGCGGTTGCCGGAGCAGGTGCTGCTGCTTTGGCTTTTGGCGTTGGCTGTTGCTGTTGTTTTAAGCCCCTCTCCCGTCTGCGGGAGAGGGGGTGGGGGGAGGGCAGCTTCTGCTTTTGGCTTTCGAGCTCTGGCTTTTGATGAAAAAGCTAAAGAACAAACTCCTGGCGAAGCGCACCCTCACCCCACCCCCTCTCCCGGAGGGAGAGGGGCTTCAAGCAAAGGCCTTCAAGCTATGCACTGCTTCATCCTCCGCTCTTAACTCCGTATCCTGCCAAACAGCTTCCGGGAAACGCTTTCCATGTTGAGTCTGGTAACAGTGGCCTTGGCGGGTCTGGCTTGGCTGGCCTTGATGTTCGGCGTGGCCTTGTACGGCGAACGCCGGCCCACCGCATTCGCCCGCCATTGGCGGCACATCTATGCACTGTCGCTGGCGGTGCACTGCACCTCATGGACGTTCTACGGCACCGTTACCCAGGCTGCGCGCCATGGCTGGCCGCTACCGCCGACCTTCGTCGGCGCAATCCTGTTCTATGCGCTGGCCATCGGCGTGATGATGCGGCTGGTGCGGCTGGCGCGCGAAACCAACGCGACCTCGCTGGCCGACCTGATCGCCGCTCGGCTGGGCCGCGATGCCTGGTTGGCGGCGACGGTGACGCTGGTGACCGTGCTCGGCTTGATTCCGTATATCGCACTGCAGTTGAAAGCGGTGGCGATGAGTTTCGGCATGATCACCTCGCGCGCGGTGGAGGCCGGGCAGGGCGGTTCGATCTGGCAGGACAGCGCCTTGTATGTCGCGCTGGCGATGGCCTTGTTCGCGATGTTGTTTGGCGCACGCCGTGCCGATGCATCCGAGCACAACCGTGGGCTGGTGCTGGCAATGGCGGCCGAATCGGTATTCAAACTGGGCGCGATGCTGGCGTTGGGGGTGTTTGTCTGGTTTGGCTTGAAGGGCGTGTCTGCAGCGCCCGTGGCGCCCGTCAGCGCGCCTGAAGGTGGCTTCATCCCGCTGGTGATACTTGGCGGACTGGCGATGTTCCTGCTGCCGCATCAGTTCCATATCGGCGTGGTGGAATGCCGCGATCCAGCCGATGTGCGCACCTCACGCTGGTTGTTCCCCTTGTACCTGCTGCTGATCGCGCTGCCCATCCTGCCATTGGCACGCGCCGGTACGGTGCTGCTGGGCAATAGCGTGCCTTCCGACATGTATACGCTGGCGCTGCCGTTCGCCGCAGGCCACGAAGGGGTCGCCTTGTTCGCCTTCCTTGGCGGTCTGAGTGCGGCGACCGGCATGGTGGTGGTCAGTACGCTCACGCTGAGTTTGATGATCGGCAACCATTGGTTTGCGCCAGGTCTGGTGCGCAGCGCGTGGGCGCGCGCTGGCGGCGGCGACCATCGACGCGAGCTGGTGTGGCTGCGACGCGCAGGCATCTGCGTGATCATGCTGCTGGCCTGGGGCTATAGCCGCCTGATTGGCGGTGGCAATGTGTTGGCCGATATCGGTGCGGTGTCGTTCTCGGCGATGGCTACGCTGGTGCCGGTGCTGGCGTTCGCCATCTGGCGACCGCAGACGCCACCACGTGCCGCCATTGCTGGCGTGGCCGCCAGCTTTGCGACCTGGGCCTGGGTACTGTTGCTGCCATCGCTATTGGAAAGCGGCGGGCGTACACCGATGTGGCTGCAACAGGGGCCGTTCGGGTGGCAGTGGCTTGCCCCGCAAGGCCTGTTTGGCCTGACTGGCTGGACGCCGCTGGGCCGGGCAGTGGGAGCGAGTCTTTTCGTTGGCACAGCGGTGACCTTGCTGGCGATGGCATGGCGTCGCGATACGCCCGATCGCATCAGCCGCAATCTGGATGCCGATACCTTGCGCAATGCGGGGCGCCGCTTCCTGCCAGACGAGCGCGTGCAACAGCTGTTGGCAGACGCGCCGCGCAGCGGTGCGGTGCCAGCTTCGATCGAGGCCAGCATCGAGCGCGAGTTGTCGGCGGTGCTCGGTGCCGCCTCCGCACGTTTACTGCTGGATGCCGCACGTCGCGAAGGGAATGAGCTGGCGACGGTGGCAGCCATCGTCAGTGAGGCTTCGCAGGATCTGCGTTTCAGCCAGCAGGTGCTGCAGGCTGCCTTGCAGAACATGAGCCAGGGCATCAGCGTGATTGATCGCGAGCAACGGTTGGTGGCATGGAACCGCCCGTATGCGCGCATGTTTGGTTTTCCGGATGAGTTGCTGCAGGTGGGGCGGCCAATTATGGACCTGACCCGCTGGGCGCTGCAGGCGATGCCTGCGCGCGGTGGCGATGAGCGTGCGGTGGACCGGCGCCTGGCCTTCATGCGCGCCGGCACGCCGCATCTTACCGAGCGCGTGTTCCCCGATGGCAGTATCGTCGAGATTCGTGGCAATCCGATGCCGGGTGGTGGTTTTGTCGCCACCTTTACCGACGTCACCGAATTCCGCCGTAGCGAGCGCGAACTCAAGCGCAGCAACGAGACGCTGGAGCAGCGCGTTGGCGAACGTACCGCTTTGCTGGAATCGGCCAAGCGTGAGGCCGAGCGGGCAAATGATGCCAAGAGCCGCTTTCTGGCCGCGGTGGGACATGACCTGTTGCAGCCGCTCCACGCTGCGCATCTGTTCACCGATACGCTGGCGCAACAGGTGGAGTCCAGCCAGCAGCAACAGGCGGTGGTGCAGATCCGTGGCGCCTTGGATTCCACCACCGATCTATTGACCGGCCTGTTCGACATGTCGCGGCTGGAAGCCGGTGGGCTCGTGCCGCAGCCGCGTGACCTGCCGTTGGCTGAAGTGCTGGACCCCTTGGTCTCGGAGTTCCGCGCACTGGCTACTGCGCGCGGGCTGGCATTTCACTATGTGCCCACCGTTGCCTGGGTGAACAGTGATCCGCAGCTGCTGCGGCGGGTGCTGCAGAACTTCCTTGCCAATGCGGTGCGCTACACCAGTCAGGGAGGCGTGCTGTTGGGCGTACGCCGTGATGGCGGGCGCCTGCGGGTTGAGGTGCACGACACCGGCCCAGGTATTGCCAAGGAGGAACAGCAGCGCATATTCGAGGAGTTCCGGCGCGGCGAGGACAGCAGTGGGCAAGGACTCGGTCTTGGTCTGGCAATCGCCGACCGCATCGCTGGCCTGCTGCATGCACCACTGCGTCTGCGCAGTGAGAAAGGGCAGGGCACGGTCTTCTCGGTGTCGTTGCAACGCGTGAGCTCGCCGCAGATAGCGAATCAGCCGCGCACACGCAATGCGGCAACATCGGGCGGCGTGCCGGTATTGGTGGTTGATAACGATCCTGCTGCCTTGCAGGGATTGGCCGGGCTGCTGCGTGGTTGGGGCTATGAGGTGGCAGAGGCTTCGGGCGAAGCACAGGCGGTAGCGGCGTTGCAGCAGAGATCTGCGAGCCTGTGGTTGTTTGATTACAACTTGGACGATGGCGATACTGGCACTGCATTGCAGTTGCGGTTGGGCGAGTGCTTCGGCACGCGACCGACCTTGATCCTCAGTGCCGATGACAGTCTGGCAACGCGGCGCGAAGTGCTGGAGCAGGGGCTCACGTTGTTGCACAAGCCGGTGCGGCCGCTGGCATTGAAGTCGATTCTGGATCGACTGTTGGCGGCGGATGCTTTGCGGCCGGGGACTGGTGGCAGGGATTAGGGACAGTGTTATTGGTCGGAGTCGGTAGCCCCGGCCACGGGCGCCGCCCCCCCGGGGGGGGGGGGGGGGCCCCCCGGGGGGGGGGGGGGGACGGGGGGGGGGGGGGGCGCGGGTTGGGG
>NZ_JBRREG010000043.1:0-35884 GCF_056760155.1 Stenotrophomonas sp. STEN022 | reverse complement strand
CCCTTGCTGGTAAATTGCTCCCCTTTTTGGGCCTCCCATGGGGGGTCTGCGCCTTTCCGGTTCTCCCCCCCCCCTTTTTGGGCGGGGCTCTACAGGGCATTTCCAACATTGCTTGTGGGAGCGGCGTAAGCCGCGAAGCTGATGGATCAACAGCGCAAAGCTGCCCTCATCCGCCCTTCGGGCACCTTCTCCCGTAAACGGGAGAAGGGAGCGACTCCGTTTGGTTCCGCGAGGTTTAGCCCCGCGCAGCCCACCAGCTACGCCACAGCAAACCCGCCGGGCTCGGCTGGTACTCACCGCCGCGAATGCGCGCCCGCTGACGACCACGCGCCAGCACGGCATAGATGCGACGTGGGCGTGGGCCGGCAACACGTGACGGCCAGGCCGCCTGCAAGACCTTGTCCCATTCCATTTCACTGCTGAAGGCCTGCGGCACCGAAGCCGCCTGTTCCTGCACGCGCAGCGCCAGCATCTGCGTGGTCAGCGCCTCGGCAGCAGCCGGCGACGGCTTGCTGCTGAACATCGCCGCTTCCACCGCCACCGCCGCTGCCGCGTACTGCGCCAACACCTTGCGTGCCTGCGCAGCATCGGCCACGCGATCACGCGCGTCGATCAAGCTCGGCAAAGCATCCGCCAACTGTGTCCACGGCGCGCGCACCGGCTCCAGCAAACGGCCTAGCGGATGCCGCGAACGCTGCACCTCCCAGCTGCGCAGCTCCTCGCCCCACCACGCGAGCTTGGCGTCCTGCGGCGTGGTATCGCCGCTGGCGTTCAAGATGTCATCGAATTCCTGCAGCAGCGCGAACCAGGCCACGCTGCGCTCACGATCGGCCTCGTCGACAAAACGCTCCACGAAGGCCCATTCCGGCCAACGCTCACGCCACTTGTCCAGGAAGCTGTCCAGCGCACTGCTCACATCAAACCTCGTTGTTGAATCAGGCCGAAGCCGGTTGGGTAGCTGGCCATGCGGCTGGCTGCCAAAGTTCCTGCGGTAGCTCACAAATACTGTCGGCCTGCCAGGCCTTCGGGTCATCACCGTGCAGACGGTAACCCCACAACACCGCCACCGACGGCATGCCGGCGGCGCGTGCTGCGATGATGTCGCGCTCGTCGTCGCCGACATAGACGCAGGCACTGGCCGCGATATTGATCTGTTGCGCGGCAACCTCCAACGGCAAGGGATGCGGCTTGCGCTCGGCCAGGGTGTCACCGCCGATCAGCACCGCGCAACGCTGCTCCCAGCCCAGTTGCGGCAGGATCAGGCGAGCCAGGTACTCGGGTTTGTTGGTGACGATGCCCCAGGTGGTGCCGTTCTGCTCCAGCGCCCGCAGCATCGTTTCTATGCCATCGAACAGCGTCGCGTACTGACCGATCAGTGACTCGTAGATATCAAGAAACTCCGGCACCAGTGCATGCCGCTCGACCTCGCCCATATGCGGGAAGGCAATCGCCAGCATCGCCCGCGAACCCTTGGACACCGCCGGGCGCAGCTGATCCAGCGTCACCTCGCCCATGCCGCGAGCCTGCAACATGCGGTTGGCGGTGACGACGAAGTCCGGCGCGCTGTCCAGCAAGGTGCCGTCCAGGTCGAACAGCACCGCTGCCGGGAACCTGCTCATGCTCATGCCTGTTCCGGCTTGACCGCGTAGGCCAGGTAGTTGATGTCGGTGCGGCTGCTCAGGCGGGCGCGGTTGCGCCACGGCTCGTAGGCCATGCCGCTGACGTCCTGCAAGGACAGATCAGCCGCGCGCAGCCATGCGCCCAGCTCGGCCGGCTTGATGAACTCCTGATAGTGGTGAGTCCCCTTGGGCAGCAACCGGGCGATGTATTCGGCACCGACAATGGCCACCGCAAACGCCGCCGGGGTGCGGTTGATGGTGGACAGGAACAGCTTGCCACCCGGACGCAGCAGACGATGGCAGGCAGCGATGATCGCGCCCGGGTCCGGCACGTGCTCCAGCATTTCCATGCAGGTCACCACGTCGTAACTGCCCGGCTGCTCTGCCGCCAGGTCCTCAGCTGCCTGCACGCGGTAATCGACGCTGACGCCGGACTCCAGCCCATGCAGACGCGCAACCTTGACCAGCTCCGGGGCCAGGTCGATGGCGGTCACCTGCGCCCCCTCCTTGGCCAACGCTTCACTGAGCAGGCCGCCACCGCAGCCGATGTCCAGCACCTTGGCACCGCGCAGGCTGGCGCGATCAGCAACGTACTTCAGGCGTACCGGATTGAGCGCGTGCAACGGCTTCTGCGGGCCATCGGCATCCCACCAGCGGGTAGCGAGTGCCGCGAACTTGTCCAGTTCGGCCTGATCGAAATTGGTGGAAGTGGAAGCTGCACTCATATCGGTTTCCTCGTGCGGCCGCGTGGGGCGGCCGGTTGCGCGGTCAGGCGCGGATGGTACGGATGCGGTCGCGCCACTGGCGCGCATTGGCGGTGATCGCGGCGATGTCCATGTCGACCAGCTGGCGCTGGACCAGCTTGGACTTGCCGGCAATCCACACGTCGCTGACCTGGTGGCGACCGGCGGCATACACCAGCTGCGACAGCACATGATGCAACGGCTGGGTCTCCAGCGCGGACAGGTCCACGCAGACCAGATCGGCCTGCTTGCCGACCTCGATCGAGCCGATGCGGTCGCCGAAGCCCAGTGCGCGCGCGCCGCCCAGGGTTGAAGCACGCAGCGTGGTCGCCGCATCAAGCGCAGTGGCGTCATTGGCCACGGCCTTGGCGAGGATGGCCGCGGTGCGGTTCTCGCTGAACATGTCCAGGTCGTTGTTGCTGGCGCAGCCGTCGGTGCCGATCGCCAGATTGACGCCGGCCCTGACCAGCGCACAGGCCGGGCAGAAGCCCGAAGCCAGCTTCAGGTTGGATTCCGGGCAATGCACCACGCTGACGCCACGCTCGCCGCACAGGTGGATCTCGGCCTCGGTGAGCTGGGTCATGTGTACCGCGATCAGGCGCTCGTTGACCAAACCCAGGCGATCCAACCGCGCCAACGGGCGCTGCCCATGCAGGGCGATGGAATCGGTGATCTCCTGTGCGGTCTCATGCGTGTGCAGGTGCACGCGGCTGTCGAGCTGGTCGGACAGCATCCGCACCCGCTCGAAATTGGCATCGCTCACCGTATACGGCGCATGCGGCGCGAAGGCGGTGCCGATCAGCGCATCGTCGCGCCAGGTATCGTGCAGTTCGGTGGCGCGGGCGAAGTACTCGTCATCGGTCTTGGCCCAGGCGCTGGGGAAATCGATGATCACCGAGCCCACCAGCGCGCGGAAGCCATGCTTCTTGTAGACAGCGGCCTGCACGTCGGCAAAGAAATAGTTCTCGTTGGCACAGGTGGTGCCACCGCGCAGCATCTCGGCGATGGCCAGGGTGGTGCCGTCGGCAACGAACTCCGGCCCGATCACCGCCGCTTCCACTGGCCAGATGTGCTCGCGCAGCCATGTCATCAGCGGCAGGTCGTCGGCAACGCCGCGCAGCAGCGTCATCGGGTTATGGGTATGGGCATTGACCAACCCAGGGATCAGCGCCGCTTCCGGGCGTGATACGACCTGCCTGGCGCTGAAACGCACGCGAGCCTCGGCACGCGGCAGCACCGCGACGATCACGCCGTCGCTGATCGCCACCGCGTGGTCCTCAAGCACCACCGCATGCGGCTCTACCGGTACCACGTAGCCGGCTTCGATCAACAGATCGCATTGCTGGGGTTGCACTTCACTCACGGTCATCACCTTTCTGTTGCCTGGTCCGGCAAATGCCGGATGCGAACAGGCGCCGCACCCCCAGCACCGGCAGCGCGCGGCTGCGGGGTGATGGGTGGCGGCGCCTGCATCGTATTGCTTACTTGACGCGAGCCGAGTATTCGCCCGAGCGCGTATCAACGCGGATGATTTCATCCTGGTTGACGAACAACGGCACGCGCACCACGGCACCCGACTCCAGCGTCGCCGGCTTGCCGCCGCCGCCCGAGGTGTCGCCGCGCACGCCCGGATCGGTCTCGACGATCTTCAGCTCGACGAAGTTCGGCGGGGTCACGTCGATCGGGGTGCCGTTCCACAGGGTCACCACGCAGGACTCTTCGCCCTTCAGCCACTTCTCGGCGCCGTTCATGCCGGCCTTGTCGGCCTGCACCTGCTCGAAGGTTTCCGGGTCCATGAAGTGCCAGTACTCGCCATCGCTGTACATGAAGTTCATGTCGGTATCGACCACGTCCGCTGCATCCAGCGAATCGGTCGACTTCATGGTCACTTCCTGGGTACGGCCATCCTTGATCAGGCGGTACTTCACGCGGGTGAAGGCCTGGCCCTTGCCCGGCTTGACGTATTCGGTGTCGATGATGACAGCCGGTTGGTTGTTGACCAGGATTTTCATCCCGTTCTTTACGTCGTTCATGCCGTAACTGGCCATGCTGAAACTCCTGAATTGGCAAAACCGCCGCGTGTCGCGGGCGGCCGGATTAGAATGGAACGCCCGCCGTCTGGTGGGCCATCTGTTTTTCTGACCGCCAATGATAACCGCAGCCCCCGTCCTCACTCCAGAAAAAGCCATCCTGACCCTGCCCGACGACCGCTGGCAGGCGCACTGGCGCCAAGCCATCCGCGACCCGGCCGAGCTATTGGCGGTGCTGGGGCTGGATGCCGAAGCGGTGGGCGTTTCAGCCGAGGCGCTGGCGCAGTTCGCGCTGCGGGTGCCACGCGGGTTTGTCGCCCGCATGCGCCATGGTGACCCGGCCGACCCCTTGCTGCGGCAGGTATTGCCGATCACCGACGAGATGCAGGTCGTGCCCGGATTCAGCTTCGACGCCGGCGGCGACGGCGCAGCCGAGAAAGCCACCGGCGTGATCCAGAAGTACCGCGGCCGCGCCCTGCTGGTAACCACCGGCAGTTGTGCGATCAACTGCCGTTACTGCTTCCGCCGCCACTTCGACTATGCCGGCGAGAACGCCGCCAAGGGTGGTTGGCACGAGGCCGTGGCGGCAATCGCGGCCGACCCGGACATTGACGAAGTCATCCTCTCCGGCGGCGACCCGCTGTCACTAAACACCTCCAAGCTGGCCGAGCTGACCGATGCCCTGGCCGCCATCCCACATATCAAGCGCCTGCGCATCCACAGCCGCCTGCCAGTCGTCCTGCCCGAGCGCGTGGACGATGGCCTGGTGCAATGGTTGGCCAGCCTGCCCTGGCCAGTGGCCTTCGTGCTGCATGCCAACCATGCCAATGAATTCGACGCCCAGGTGGATGCCGCCCTGGCCCGCATTCGCGCCACCGGCGCACAACTGCTCAACCAGGCGGTATTGCTACGCGGCGTCAACGACGAGCTGGACGCACTGGCGGCATTGAGCGAGCGCAGCTTTGCCGCCGGCGTGATGCCGTACTACCTGTACCAGCTGGACAAGGTGCAGGGCGCGGCCCACTTTGAGGTCAGTGACGAGCACGCACTGGCCCTGCACGCCGGGCTGATGGCCCGGCTGTCCGGTTATCTGGTGCCCAAGCTGGTGCGCGAGATCGCCGGCGACACCAGCAAGCGGCCGCTCTGACACGGAGCGGCCGGGTTTCTGCGGCCAAGCCAGGCAGCCAGGTCAGCGCACCGCCGCCATCGCACCGCGCTCCAGCAGGCTGACCAGACCGGCCGCTTCCAGGGGCCGTCCCAGCCAATAGCCTTGGACCAGATCACAGCCACGCTGGCTGAGCAGCTCGAACTGTGCCTCCTGCTCCACCCCCTCGGCCACCACGGTAATACCCAGCGCATGGGCCATGGCGATGATGGCCGTGGTCAGCGCCAGATCGTCGGGATCGCGCTCCATGTCGGCGACAAAACTGCGGTCGATCTTGACCCCGTCCACCGGCACCTGACGCAGATGGCTGAGCCCGGAGAAGCCGGTGCCGAAGTCGTCCAGCCACACCTTCACCCCGGCACGGTGCAGCTTCTCCAGCAGCGAGACAGCCAACATTTCATCGCCGATAACCGCTGTCTCGGTCAGCTCCAGATGCAGACGTGACGCGGCCAACCCGGAACCGAGCAGGCTGCTTTCCACCTCCTGCAGCAGGTCACCGTTACGCAGTTGCTTGGGCGAGACGTTGACCGAAATGAACAGTTCCTCGCCCATCGAATTGCGCGGCCAGCGCTGGGCCTGCTCACAGGCAGCGCGCAGCACCTTGGGGCCGATCGTCTGGATCAGGCCACTCTGCTCGGCCACGTCGATGAACACCGACGGCGGGATCGCGCCCAGCGCCGGGTGATCCCAGCGCAGCAGCACTTCCACGCCACACAGCATACGGTCGCGGGTACGGAAGATGGGCTGGTACACCAGGCGCAATTCGTTGCGCTCCCAGGCACCACGCAGCTCCTGCTCAAGATGCAGCCGCCGCTCCACCGCGTGGTCCATGGCCAGGCTGTAGTAACGGAAGCAGTTCTTGCCGGCCAATTTGGCCTGATACATGGCGATATCACCGTTCTTCAGCAAGGCGGTGGCATCCGCCGCATCCTCCGGGAACAAGGTGATACCAATCGAGCTGCCAAGGAAGATCTCCCGCTGCTGCACCTGCAAAGGCTTGCCCAGATCAATCACCAGCCGCTCTGCCAGCCGCTTGGCAACCTCGGCTGCGCTGCTCTGACCCTGACTGATCAGGATGACGAACTCGTCACCGCCAAACCGGGCCAGCAAGGCGTCATCGCCGCCGATCTGCTCAACCGCCACCGAAATATGCTGCGCAAACTGCAGCAAGGCGTCGTCACCGGCCTCATGCCCCAGCGTGTCATTGACGCGCTTGAACTCGTCAATATCGATGAACAACAGCGCCAATCCTCGCCCAGCCGCCTGCGCTCGCAGCAAGCGGTGGTCCAGGGCTTCGCGGAAAGCGAGCCGATTGGTCAAACCAGTGAGTGCATCGGTATAGGCCATCTGCCGAACATCACGATCATGCCTGGCGATGCTCTGGCTCATCCGATCGAAGGTACGCAGCAACTCACCGACCTCGTCGCCGCGCCGGGTCGACTGCGCCTCGATCAGGTAATCGCCGCGCTCGATACGCCGCGCCGCCACGCCCAACCAGCGGATCGGCCGCACCAGCGTGTACTGCACGTAGAACGCCATTACGCAGACAAAACCGAGCAGCAGCAGCATCAGGCCCAAAGCCCAGCCCAGTTCCCGCCGCTGGGTCTCCCGCATGCGCTGCTCCAGCGCCTGCATGGACCTGGCCTCCTGGGCACGCACCGGCGCCAGATTCATGCCTACGCGCAACCCGCCCAGCGGTTGGTCGCCAATCGCCAGCGGTACATCCACTTCCAGTATCGATGGTGATTCCTGCACCAGCGGCTTGAGCGAACGCACCGCCGCCTTCGCCAGCGGATCATTCATCGGCTGGCCATAACCGGCCACATCGAACGAACCATCGTGGATCAGCCGTCCGTCCGGGTCATACACCAGCACATAGCTGACCGATTTCTGCCGCGCGGTATTACGCACCGCCGCACCGATAGCGGCCAGATCGGAGTAGTACAGCGGATTTACCAGCGTATCGGCCAAGGCATTGGCCAAAGCGGTACCGCGCTCACGCACGCCCTGGTCGAACACCTGACTCAGCACCTCACCACTGTTGCGCAAGGCTTCACGCTGGCCAGCAGCCTGACGCACCAGCATCAACCCGACAATCGCCACCACCACCAGCAGCACCACGGCACTGGCGGCCAGGAAGCGGGCCTGCAATCCAAACCGTGGCGCGCTCATTCCACCTCCATCCGGATACGGACCAAACCACGGCGCAGACGCTCCAGCGCGCGCAGGTTGTCCGGGTCTACGGGGTGAAAGCCTGTAGTGCCAAAAAACTTGGCCAGCGCCGGCCCGGCCACCGGGTCGCTACTGGCCTGCAGCAATACCTGCTGCAGCCGGTCACGCACCGCCGGGTCCAGGTCGGCGCGCACCATTTCCACCGCACGCGGGATCGGCTCGCTGCGGTACAGCACCCGCATGTCCTGGCGGAAGGCTGGCGGCATGGCTTGGTTGTCACTCCAGTCGATACTGCTGATCACCCCGGCATCCACCACACGCTTGTGCACATAGGTGGAGATGTTCAGTTCCGATCGCACAAACACGTAGCCCACCGAGTCCTCGACCGGCGTGTCACGCGGGTCGAGCAGGATTTCAGGCTGCACGTTGTGGTCGAGCAACTCCATCGCCGGCACCAGATAGGCACTGGTAGACAGCACGCTCTGCATTGCCAGTGTGCGCCCGCGCAAACCCTCCAGCGTGGTGACCGGGCTGTCACGGCGTACGAAGAACACGCTGTGATACGTGCCCACGCCATTGCGCTCGGTCAACAGCAGGGGCTTGGCACCCGCCCGCTGCCCCAATGCCATTGCCGTGCCCGAAGTTTCAGTGACCCAATCAACCCGGCCGCGCCGCAGATAGCTCCCCATCTGCTGTGCGTCCTTGGCCATCAGGATGCGTCCTTCGACGATCCCGACATCGCGCATGCGCGGCACCACATAGTCCAGCAGTGGCTTGAGTTGGTCGTAATGCGACTTCGGATCATCACTGATCCGCCCCAAGACCAATACCGAACGATCAACCGCCCCCACCGCTACGGGCTGCAGTGCAGCCAGTGTCAGTGCGGCTCCCCAAAGCCATCGCAAGACACCCAAAACGACACCCCCTAATCCATCCCCACAGAGTACCGCTTTTAGCAAAGCGTGACGCAGTCCTCAGCCCTTGTCCGTCGAGGCCAAGCGAGCCATGCGCTGCGCATCGGACAGGATGCCACGCATGAGCCTGACCTCCTGCTCGGACAGGTCGGCTTTCATGAACAGACGACGCAGTTTGCGCATGGCCGATTCCGGGGCGCGGCCCTTGTGGAAGTCGATCTGGTCCAGGGTGTCACCCAACTGGCGGAACATCCCTTCCAGTTGGGCATGGCTGGCCGGTGCTTCGTCCCGGCCAGGCTCAGCCGCTACCGGCGCTACCGCGCCGGGCTGCGACTCCAGCACCGCCATGCGTACCTCGTAAGCCAGGACCTGCACTGCGGCGGCCAGATTCAGCGAGCTGAACCCAGGGTCGGAGGGGATGTGCACGGCAGCGTGGCAGAGCTGCAGCTCCTCGTTGGTCAAACCGGTGCGCTCACGGCCGAACACAAAGGCCACCTCGGCCGGCTCGCCGGCCTTGGCCACGGCACGCTGACCGGCTATTTCTGGCAGCAGCTCCTCCAGTTGCACCCGTCGCGAACGCGCGGTGCAGCCCATCACCAAGCGGCAATCGGCCACGGCTTCGGCAAGGCTGGCGAACACCGGCGCATCGCCGAGCACGTCCTCGGCACCGGCCGAACGCCGGAAGGCGTCCTCGTCCAGGGGTTTTTCCGGGGCTACCAGGACCAGCCGCGCCAGCCCCATGGTCTTCATCGCACGGGCCGCCGCGCCGATGTTGCCGGGGTGCTGGGTGCCAACAAGAACGAAGCGAATATGAGCGGAAACAGACATGGCGTTAAAAAATCAGGAGCGAGACAGCTGTAGATGGTAAACTGCGCGGCCGGTCAATGCGCCGGACCCGCTCTTTTCCCCCGCCAATCCGATCTCTGCCTTCACGGGAGCCTTTCGCCATGCAGAAACCCGCCGTAACCGTCATGGTCAAGGCCGCCCGCCTCGCCGGCAACGTCCTGCTCCGCAACATCAACAAGCTTGAAGCCCTGAACGTGGTACAGAAGGGTCGGATGGATTACGCCAGCGAAGTCGATGCCGACGCTGAAAAGGTAATCGTCAAGGAACTCAAGCGCGCCTATCCGGAATACGGCATCTTCGGTGAAGAAGGTGGCATCCAGGGTGTCAATCGCATGATGTGGGTGATCGACCCGCTCGATGGCACCAGCAACTACCTGCGCGGCTTCCCGCACTACTGCGTCTCCATCGCCTTGGTTGAAAACGGCGAGCCGACCGATGCGGTGATCTTCGACCCGCTGCGCAACGAGCTTTTCACTGCGTCCAAGGGCAATGGCGCCGTGCTCAACGACCGCCGCCTGCGCGTGGCCGACCGCAAGGACCTGGAAGGCACGATGATCCACACCGGCTTCGCCCCGCGCGAACGCAGCCGTGCCAGCACCCAGCTCAAGACCGTCGACACCCTGCTGGTGCAGGCTGAAGACGTGCGCCGCACGGGCTCAGCCGCGCTGGATCTGGCCTACGTGGCCTGCGGCCGTGCCGACGCCTACTTCGAGGCTGGCGTGAAGGCATGGGACATCGCTGCCGGCGTGCTGCTGGTTCGCGAAGCCGGTGGCAAGGTCTGCAACTACCGCGGCGCGCCGCTGGACCGCATGGACTCGCGCGGCCCCGAGACCCAGCAGGTCGTGGCCGGCAACATCAAGGTGTGCGAAGCCCTGCAGAAGGTCATCGTCAACACCGGCTACGCTGCAGAGTTCGACCCGAAGTTCTGATCCAGCTGCCATCGCAGTGAATCATCCGAATCCGATGCCAGGTTTCTGGCATCGGATTTTTTTGTGGGCAAAGCTTTGTGCACCAATTTTCTTGTGGGAGCGGCATAAGCGGCGAAGCGGGAAATCCATCAGATGACACAAGCCGCCGGCGCCCCAGCAATCCCAGCGTCGCAGCTGACGCAGCTCCCACGACGTCGGGCCAATCAGCCAGCCGACACCGCAGGAACCACCGCTCCCGCCACAGGCTGCCGACCCCCAAGGCCAAGCCCAGAGCCTCCCCGAGCAAGGAGCCGCCGATCAGGTCCAGCACGCTCAGCTCATTCCAGAACTCCATTGCCCAATACCGCGCGTCCTGCACCATACGCCCCCTCGCCTGCAGCACCTGGAGGGCAGGCACAAACCCATGCACCGAGGTTACAAGCCGCTGATTTCAACGGATGGCAATACGCAGAACTGTTGGCTGCATGCAGGATCAGCAGGCACAGCTGTAGCCGTGGTCGCAAAACAGACAACGCCCCTTGCAGGGCGTTGTCTTCAATCACTTGCGAACCTTGCTGGAACCCTGACAGTTGTCGCAGGCGCTGCGCGCAGCAGCTTCAATCGCCTGCTCAGGCCACCGTCGAGGAACGCAGCGCGGCGATACGCTCTTCCAGCGGCGGATGGCTCAGGAACAGCTTCTTGGCCGCCGAACCGGCAATGCCAAACGCAGCGATCTGGGTCGGCAACGTACTCTGGCCATGGTTGAGCTTCAGACGCTCAAGCGCAGCGATCATCTTCTGACGGCCAGCCAGCGAGGCACCACCCTGGTCGGCACGGAACTCACGATGACGCGAGAACCACATCGCGATCATGGTTGCGAACAGGCCGAACACCATCTCCAGCACAAACACGATGATGTAGTAGGCAAAGCCACGGCCACCGCCTTCGCGGTTGCCCGACAGTGCGCTGTCGATGATGCCGCCCACCACACGCGCCAGCACGATGACGAAGGTGTTCAACACGCCCTGCAGCAGCGCCATGGTGATCATGTCGCCATTGGCAACGTGGGCGATTTCATGACCCAGCACTGCCTCGGCCTCGTCCTCGCTCATGTTGTGCAGCAGACCGGTGGACACCGCCACCAGCGCGTTGTTGCGGTTTGCGCCGGTCGCAAAGGCGTTGATCTCGGGAGCGTCGTACACCGCCACTTCCGGCATGCCGATGCCGGCCGCCTTGGCCTGGCGGGCCACGGTGTCCAGCAACCAGCGCTCGGTCTGGTTGCGCGGCTCGGTGATGACGACCGCGCCGGTGCCGCGCTTGGCCATGAACTTGGACAGCAGCAGCGAGATGATCGAGCCACCGAAGCCAAAGATGGCTGCCATGACCAGCAAGCCGCTCATCTTCGAGGGGTCAGTCCCCAGCAGAGACATGACAACGCTGGCCAATGCCAGCACTGCCAAGTTGGTCAGAAGAAACAGCCCGATACGGGTAAACATGGGAAACATATCCATAAGGATTGGAGATGGAAGCAATTTGCGGCGCAGACAGCTTGAATTCAAGCATTAATCTGACCGACGATTCAGTTTCGATGCCAGCTATTCCCTACCGCGGCCGCTTTGCGCCCTCCCCGACCGGCCCCTTGCACCTGGGCTCCATGCTGGCCGCCTTCGGCAGCTGGTTGCTGGCCCGCCATGCCGGCGGCCAATGGCTGGTGCGTGTGGAAGACGTAGACCCTCCTCGCGAAGTCCCCGGCGCGGTCGATTCACAGCTGGCTACGCTCAGCGCGTTCGGACTGACGTCGGACTTTCCGGTGCAATACCAGAGCCAGCGCAACGCCCTTTACCAGGCAGCCATCGAACAACTGCTGGATCAGCGCAAGGCCTTTGCATGCCACTGCAGCCGCGCCGATCTGGCCAGCCAGCACGGCATCCACCGCCGCTGCGTCGCCAGCCAGCAGCGCCCGCAACCGGCAATCCGTCTACGCGTGGCCGACGGCAGCCACGTCAGCTTCGACGACGCCCTGCAGGGCCGGCAGCAACAGGACGTGGACCGCGACGTCGGCGACGTGGTCCTGCTGCGCGCCGATGGTTACTGGGCCTATCAGCTGGCCGTGGTTGTGGACGACGCCGAGCAGGGCATCACCCACGTGGTACGTGGCGCTGACCTGATCGACTCCACTGCCCGGCAGATCCTGCTGCAGCAGGCGCTGTGCCTGCCCACCCCGCACTATCTGCACCTGCCGTTGCTGCTGGACAGTGCCGGACAGAAGCTGTCCAAGTCGCAGGCCGCCATCCCCGTGGACAGCGCCCAGCCCCTGCCCGTGCTGCGCTGGCTGTGGGCGGCATTGGGCCAGCCGCCGCCTGCCCTGGATGCTGCAACCAGCGTTGCCGAGGCGCTGCAGCACGCGACCGCCGCCTTCGAGCCGACCCGGCTGCAAAAAACCTCGCTTCTGGCCCCGCTGCAGCCCCCGGGTTGAGCGCAGTTTCATTAGAATCGGGGACTGCCCTGCACATCTGCCCTGGAGTTGAGCCCATGACATCGCGCGTCGCACTGGTCACCGGTGGTACCGGCGGCATCGGTACTGCCATCTGCCAACGCCTGGTCGACCAAGGGCACCGCGTCGCTACCAACTACCGCAACGCCGAAAAGGCGCAGCAGTGGCAGCAGACCATGCGCAGCAAGGGCTATGACATCGCATTGTTCGAAGGCGACGTGGCGCACCCGGACAGCGGCCGCGCCCTGATCCAGGCCGTGGAAGCCGGACTGGGGCCGGTGGAGATCCTGGTCAACAACGCCGGCATCACCCGCGACACCACCTTCCATCGGATGAGCCCGGAACAGTGGCATGAGGTGATCAACACCAACCTCAACTCCGTGTTCAACGTCACCCGTCCGGTGATCGAGGGCATGCGCAAGCGCGGCTGGGGCCGGGTGATCCAGATCAGCTCGATCAACGGCCTCAAGGGCCAGTACGGCCAGGCCAACTACGCCGCCGCCAAGGCCGGCATGCATGGCTTCACCATCTCCCTGGCGCGCGAGAATGCCGGCTTCGGCATTACCGTCAACACCATCTCGCCGGGCTATGTGGCTACCGACATGGTGATGGCCGTACCCGAGGAAGTCCGGGCAAAGATCATTGCCGACATTCCCACCGGGCGCCTGGGCAAGCCGGAGGAGATCGCCTACGCAGTCGCCTTCCTGGTTGCCGAGGAAGCCAGCTGGATCACCGGCTCGAATCTGGACATCAACGGTGGTCACCACATGGGCTGGTGACCACCGGCTGCTGACCGCCCACGCCATGTTGCACACCATGGCGATTCATGTTGCGCAACAAACCTGGAGTTCCCCGACGCTTGCAACCTGTACTTTTGGCGGTTGCAAGCCCTGCTGCACTGCGCCATGCTGCGCACCTACCGTGACGAGTGACTGCTTAATGGCTGCGACCCGCATCATCAAGAAGTATCCGAATCGCCGGCTCTACGACACCGAGATTTCCAGCTACATCACCATCGAAGACGTCCGTCAGTTGATTCTGGACGGTGAGGATTTCGAGGTCCGCGACGCCAAGAGCGGCGACGACCTGACCCGCTCGGTGCTGCTGCAGATCATCGCGGACAAGGAGCAGGACGGCGAGCCGATGCTGTCCACCCAGCTGTTGAGCCAGTTGATCCGTTTCTACGGTGACTCGTTGCAGGGCTTCATGGGCAATTACCTGGAGCGCAGCATGCAGGTGTTCCTGGACCAGCAGCAGCAGTTCCGCCAGCAGATGGGCAACCTGCTCGGGCAGACGCCGTGGGCGATGATGAACCAGCTCACCGAGCGCAACCTGGAGCTGTGGCAGGAATTCCAGCACAACATGGGCGCTGGCTTTGGCGGCACCCGCCCGCCCGCTGGCACCAGCAAGCCAACCGATCCGCCGCCGAGCGGCACCGGAAGCAAGACCCGCAGCGGTCGCTGAGGGCAACGAAAAGGGCCCCGCAAGCGGCGGCCGGTTGGTTTTTGGGGCGTTTTTTTTTTTTGCCTTTTTTTTTTTTTTGTCTCCGCGTTTTCCCCCCTCTCGCTCCCTCTTACTCCTTCTCCCGCCGTTTGCCTGATCCCCCCGCTCCCACAAAAGCTGCAACGCCAAAAGACTCAACGCTTGCAGGCGCTGCAAATCCGCTCGACCTTGTAGCCCTGCGCGCGCAACTTCTCGACCACGCCATCGCTGCCCAGCAGGTGCAGTGCACCGACCACCACCAGCGTATTTCCGCGTCCTGGCTGCAACCACTGCTGCAGGCTGGGCAACCAGGCATTATTGCGATCCACGTTGATCCGCTGATACAGCCCCGGGTACTCGCGCTTCATCTGCGCGGCCATATCCCGCCACAACATCACGTCATCGCCACGGCGCCACGCATCGTGCAGCTGGCGGCTCTGCACGTCGCCCTTGTCGACCTGTTCCAAGGCTTCGCGCAGCAACTGACGCTGCTCGTCGGCACTCATGCTGTCGAGCATTGCGATCTGCGAGGCAGCACTTTCAAGGCCGGAAGCCGGCTTGTTGGCCTGAGCGGCACGGTCCATCAAATGCCGATCCAGCCCGGACTTCGGGTCCAGGCCCTGCTGGTTCATCTGCGCAATGCTGACAGTCAGGCCCACGAACCAGGGCTTGAGCCCGGCCAGCCGATCGACCGGCATGTTGTTGGCCACGCCCCATCGTTCCAGCCGCTGCCAGGTGGCTGGATCAAGATCATCCTTGAGCTGGCGCCCATCACGACGCAGCGCTGCCTGCATCATCTGCGTGGCCAGCTGCGGCGAGTTCATTTCCTCCGGCGACAGCTCGAACAACAGGCGCTGCGCTCCTGCGAACGCTCGATCGACATCGGCGGACAACGGATAGTCATCGGCCTTGAGCAGATGGAAGGAACCGAGCAGATACAGTTCGCTGCCCTGTGCACCACTGACCTTCCACAGCAGCGGTACCGGCGGCTGCTTCACCGCCGGCTTGGGCGCGGCAGCACTTGCAAGCAACGGCACCGCAGCCAACAAGCCGGTGGCCAGCAACACGCCCACGCGTTTGATCCACTTCATGCGGCTGGCTCCTGCTTGGGCTTGGCATAGGCTTTTTCACCAGCCGTCACCTCCATGTCCAAGCGGTTCTCCGGCGGCGGCAACGGGCAGGTCGCAAACGGAGTGAATGCACACGGCGGGTTGTAGGCACGGTTGAAATCAATCACCACCTGGCTTTTTGCGTCCGGCACATCCACGTCGATGTAGCGCCCCGCCGCATAGCTGCCACGGCCACTGGTGCGGTCGGCGAAGATCACTTGCAACGGGCGGCCCACATCACCCAGCGCTTCCAGCCGCCAGGTTCGTCCGTCACGTTCGAACTCGATCGCCCCGGCGTTGGCCAGCTCCGTGGTCAAGCCGGTGATATCGACAATCGGAATGGTCTTGTTGACGTCATGCGGCACGAACCGCGCGGTGATGCGCCAACTCGGATCCGCCGGCCAGTAGTCCAGATGGCTGAAATCCACACGTGCTGGTGCATCGGCATGCTTCACCCGCAGCCCGAAACGCGCCCCGCGTTCGATCAGGCTCAAGGTGCCTTTGCCTTCGTCGAAATGAATCAGCGTAGGCGCCTCTGCGTGGTCACTGTGCAGTGGGACGCGGCCCTTCACCACCTGCCCGTCCACCTCCACCGAGACACCGGCCTCCGGTGTAAAGAACCATCCGTCGCCTACGCGCGTGACCATCCCCATGCGCGGCGGACCCGCCGCCAGGCGGACGCCACTGGTACTGCCGCTACCAATGTAATGCGCCTTCAGATCCAGCCAATGCAGGCCGACCAAGCTGGTCCAGCCATCCGGGGCCAGCAATTCGGTTAGTCGCTGCTCGCGCCAAAGTTCATTGTCATGCGCAAACGCCGGATCGACCTTCGCGGTCGGCGCTGAGTTCTTCGCGTCATCGCCACAGCCACCGAGCAGCATCGCGGCGAGCAATGCCACACACCCCAATACGTGTTTCATCAACGACCCCGCAGGAACCAGCGATCAATTTCGGCCAAGGAAAAGCGCGCCCAGGTCGGGCGGCCGTGGTTGCATTGCCCGGAGCGCTCGGTGATTTCCATATCGCGCAGCAAGGCATTCATTTCCGGGATGGTCAGGCGTCGGTTGGCGCGCACCGCGCCGTGGCAGGCCATCGTCGACAACAGTTCGTCGCGCGCGGTGGCGATGCGGCGGCTCTGGCCGTGCTCGCGAAGATCGCCGAGCACATCGCGCAGCAAGCCTTCCGGCTCGGCATTGGCCAGTAGCGCGGGAATGCTACGCACATGCAGCGAGCCGGGGCCGGAACGGGTGACCTCGAAACCCAGCGCGGCCAAGGTGGCCGCTTCACGCTCGGCGGTATCGGCATCACGCTCGCCCACCGCCAGGGTCATCGGCACCAGCAGCGGCTGCGCATGCAGGCCGATGCCGTCATGCGCGTTCTTCAAGCGTTCGTAGCCGATGCGTTCGTGGGCGGCGTGCATGTCCACCACGATCAGCCCCTCGGCGTTTTCGGCCAGGATATAGATGCCGTGCAGCTGGGCGATCGCGTAGCCGAGCGGCGGCACACCAGCATCGTTGGAGGTCGGCGGCAATGACGGACCGCTGTCGGCCTGACGCAAGACCTCAGCGCCACCTTCAACCGGCGAATACAGGGCGGCATAAGCCGATGGTGCATCGGCCACCTGCAGGCCCAGCGGCGATTGCCGTGCCTGCCAGTTGCCGCTGCCACCACCACCGCCCGCGCTGCCGCCGGGACGTGAGAGCAGATAGCCGCCCGCGCCAGCGTAGTTTGGTGCCGCCTGCGCCTGGGGATCCGCAGGATGTGCCTGCGCTGCGGCGGGCTCCATGCCGGCGCGGGTTTCCGCCAGTGCGTCCTTCAAGGTGCGGTAGACGAAATCATGGATCAATCGCGAATCACGGAAGCGCACTTCGTGCTTGGCCGGATGCACATTGACGTCGACCCGGGTCGGGTCCAGCTCCAGGAACAATACGTAGGCCGGCTGCCGACCGTGATAGAGCACATCGCCGTAGGCCATCTTCACTGCATGGCTGACGCTGCGATCACGCACCGACCGACCGTTGACGTAAAGGTATTGCTGGTCCGCGCTGGCCCGCGAATACTGCGGCTGCGCGATCCAACCGTGCAGACGCAGGCCGGCCGCGCTGTGATCCACGCGCAGCGCCTGGCGTGCGAAGTCCTCGCCCAGGGTTTCGCCCAGACGCGCATCCGAATACAGATCACCGGGCTTGTAGCGGCGCGAAGGCTTGCCGTTGTGCGAAACGCGCAACTCCACGTCTGGACGGGCCAGTGCCAGCGAACGCAGCCACTCCTCGATGTGGGTGAGCTCGGTGCGCTCGGCGCGCAGGAACTTGCGCCGTGCCGGCACGTTGTAGAACAGCTCGCGCACTTCCACAGTGGTACCGGGCGCATGCGCACGCGGGGTGACATCACCGAGCTTGCCACCTTCGATCTGCAACGCCGAACCGTGTTCGTCATCGGCACGCCGCGAGGCCAAGGTGAAACGGCTGACCGAGGCAATCGACGGCAGGGCCTCGCCGCGGAAACCCAGTGTGGCCACCGATTCCAGATCATCCAGGCTGGCGATCTTGCTGGTGGCGTGCCGCGACACCGCCAGCGGCAGCTGCTCGGCCGCGATACCACCACCGTTGTCGCGGATGCGGATCAGGCGTACCCCGCCTTCTTCCAGATCGATATCAACACGGGTGGCACCGGCATCGAGGGCATTCTCGACCAGTTCCTTGACCACCGAAGCGGGACGTTCAACCACTTCGCCGGCGGCGATCTGGTTGATCAGGATTTCCGGCAGCGGACGGATCGCATTCATGCCGCACCGCCGGTCAATAGCGGGGCTGTGGCGCGATACGGGAACGAGGTTTGGCGTGGGATCAGGCAGACTTCATGCATGCCGTCGATGATAGCCGAGCATGGGCCGAACACCGCGATCAGAGCGCCAATCCCTTCTCCCTTCGGGAGAAGGTGCCCCAAAGGGGCGGATGAGGGTAGGCCAGCCAACATTGCCAGCATGCAGCAGAAAGAGCCGGACAAGAACTGGGTGTTCATCAATCCGACTTCGCTCGGCCCTCACCCCAACCCCTCTCCCGCGGGGAGAGGGGCTCAAGGCAAGTACCGCCTTACTTGCTACCACCAGCAACGGTACCAGCCGCTGCATCCATCTCGGCCTGGGCGCGGGCGGCAAACAAGGTGCCCGGCGGTGGCTGGCGGCTGAAGAAGGTGTGCACGCCATCCAGCACGGCACCGGCGATGCGGCGCTGGTAGGCCGGATCGATCAGGCGGCGCTCTTCGTCCGGGTTGGAGATGAACGCGGTTTCGACCAGCATCGCCGGCATGTCGGAGGTGCGCAGCACGGCGAAGTTGGCCCGCTCAAGGTTCGGCTTGTGGTTGTTGCCGATACGCTTGAGACCGCCGAGCACGTGCCCGGCCGCGTCTTCCGACGCCTTCATGTTGCCGCTCTGGGCCAGATCCAGCAGCACGTTGGCCAAGGTGCCTTCGGTACGGCTGAGGCTGACGCCACCAATCAGGTCGGCGGCGTTTTCCTTGTCCGCCAGCCAACGCGCACGCTGCGAAGACGCGCCCTTGGTCGACAGGACATACACCGATGAACCCGTCGCTGAGCGATTCTCGGCGGCATCGGCATGGATCGAGATGAAGATGTCAGCCTTGGCCGCACGCGCACGCTGGGCGCGCATCGGCAGCGGGATGAACACATCGGTGTCGCGGGTCAGGTAGGCGCGCAGGCCCGGGGTTGCGTTGACCTGGCGGGCCAGCTCGCGTGCGACAGCCAGCGTCACGTCCTTCTCGCGCTTGCCAGTGGGGCCGACGGCACCCGGATCCTGGCCGCCGTGGCCCGGATCAATGGCAACCACCAGATTGCGCATACCCGGCGCCATCCGAATTCGTGACGCGTCACTTGGCATGACCGGACGTGGTGCAGGCGTCTGCGCTGCGGCGACCGGTGCGGCGGCAGCCGGCTCGGCCGGGCGCGGCACGACCGGGGTCGGAACGCCGGTAGCTATTGTCGTGCGGACCGGAGTGCCCTGACCACTGAGGATAGCTGCTGGCGAAGACGTAGATGGAGCTGCTGAAGGATTGCCGGTTGCTGCGGCGACAATCGTTACCGCCGCCGGTGCGGGGTTCGCAGCAACCTGCACCGGAGCCGGCGGCGTGGTCGCCTGCTGGCGTACCGCCGCAGTCAATGCCGCCGTAGCACGGGCTGCCTCGGCACGTGCCTGCGCAGGGTCCACGGCAGGAACGGTCGGCGGCACGGATGCTGTTGAGGCGCTGGCGACAGGTGCAGCTGCTGCGCTTGCACGCGGCGCGGTCTCACCCGGCCACTCGATCAGCAATTTGGATTCAGCGCCCTGCCCCTGCATCTGCGGCTTGAACGCGGCTACAGATTCGGCCAGGTCGAACACGATGCGGAAGGTACCGGGGACCGGGTTCCCGGTGCGCACGGCGGTGACCACACCTGCAGGCGCAGGCAACTTGAGGCCGCGCACGCCGGTGGATTCGGGGAAATCGATGACCAGACGGTTGGGGCCGGCCAGGCTGATGGTCTTGTAGCTGCCACCACCGGCCAGCTGGATCTCGGCGCGGGTGCCGGTTGCGCCAGCACTCAAACCGAGCCCACGGACCTCACCAGCCCACGCGGAAGCGCTGGCCAGGCACAGGCCGGCAACGGCGACAGACAATGCGAACAGGCGGTTTCCCGTAGTCATGAGCGGATTCAATCACCGGATTTCGGTAATTGCAACATTTTTTCCCTTAATAATCCGCAACCTGCCGTAACTTCCTGTTGTTACAGGGCAGAAAGCCCCTGCAAGTGTTCCGTTTTGCGCAGCCGCTGCAGCCAGGCCTCGCCGGTTGGACTATGTGCCTGCAGCCGTGCACGGCGACCATGGCCGTCGATCTCCAGCGCCACCACCAGGTCCAACGGCGGCAATCCGCCTGCCCCGCGCTCGGGCCATTCGATCAGCCACAGGTCGGCGCTGGCATCGTCCAGACCGAGGAAATCCAGCTCACCGGCGTTGCCAATCCGGTACAGGTCCAGGTGCCAGGCCTCGCCGGTATCCAGCGGGTAGCGCTCGATCAAGGTGTAGGTAGGGCTGCGGATCGGCCCCTGCACGCCCAGCGCGCGCAGCAGGGCGCGGGCCAGGGTGGATTTTCCAGCGCCAAGATCACCTTGCAGGTGAACCACCGCCTGCGCGGGCCGGGTCTGTGCCAAGGCCTGACCCAGCAGGTCGGTGCTCTCGGATTGGGGCAAAGACAATTCGATCATGGGAGACATTATGGATTGGCCAGCGTCCGCAGGTGCGGCAATAGATCGCGTGGCAACAGCCCGCGCTCACCTTCGGCAGCCGCTGCATCGCCGGCCAGGCTGTGCAGCAAGGCACCGGTACTGGCTGCATCAAACAGCGACAGGCCCTGCGCCAACACGGCGGCGATCGCGCCGGTCAACAGATCGCCCATGCCGCCAACCGCCATGCCCGGATTTCCCGCGGCAATCACCCGCGGCAGCTGCCCCGGCGCGGCGACCACCGTGCCGGCGCCCTTGAGCACCACCACTGCCGCATAGCGCGCAGCCAGCGCATGCGCTGCGCCGAAACGATCGCGCTGGATGCTGGCGGTATCGGTGCCGAGCAGGCGCGCGGCCTCGCCCGGATGCGGGGTGAGAATCGCCTGCGGCAGCGGCAACGGCCGCGGATCAGCGGCCAGCAGGTTCAAACCATCGGCATCAAGCACCACCTGCTTGCCGCTGGCCAGCACCGCCGACCACAAGGCATGTGCCCAATCATCCTGGCCCAGTCCGGGCCCAAGCGCGATGACAGTGGCGCGTGCCAGCAATGGCGCGAAATCCTCGGAACTATCGACGGCGTGCACCATCGCTTCGGGACAACGCGCCAACAACGGCGCCACATGCAGCGCGCGCGTCGCCACACTGCACAGACCGGCACCACCGCGCAGCGCAGCCTCGGCAGCAAGCATCACCGCGCCACCGCTACCATGGTTGCCGCCGACGCACAGCACATGCCCGGATTCGCCTTTATGGGTATTGAGTCGACGCGGTGGCAGCATCCGCAGCAACTGCGGCCTGGCCCAGCGCAGCGCGCTCGCGCTGACACCCTCGAATGCGACAGCCGGCACCTCCAGATCAGCCAGCAAGCGCTGCCCGGCATGCTCCAGCGCCGCACCGGTGTGCAGGCCCTGATGCGGCACGATGAACTGCAATACCCGCGCCGCACGCACCGCCGCGCCGGCCACGTTACCGCTGAGCGCATCAACGCCACTGGGCACATCCAGCGCGAACACCGGCGCAGACGCAGCATTCATTGCTGCAATCAGGGCGCCGTCTTCGATATCTGGCGCACGGCTGAAGCCGATGCCATACAGCGCATCGACGATCAGATCGGCCTGCTGCAGGCAATGCGACACGATCTCAACGTGACCGCCAACAGCCAGATAGTCGGTGCAGGCGCGCTGCGCCAAGGCCGTGCGCGGCGACGCCTCCGGCAGGTGCAGCACACTGACATCACGTCCAGACTGGCGGGCGTGACGGGCCAGCACATAGCCATCGCCGCCGTTGTTGCCCGGCCCGCACACCACCACGATACGCCGCGCCTGCGGCCAATACTGCAGCGCGGTCTGCCACGCGGCGTGGCCGGCGCGCTGCATCAGCAGGTAAGCATCGCCGCCCAGGGCAGCGGTCGCTTGCCCATCAATCTGGCGGGCAGCGGTGATATCGAACAATTCGACGGGCTCTGACATGCCGGCAATTCTATACTTGCGCCATGTCTGAAGCCGTTACCGCCGCAAACCCGGCGCAGTTGTCGCTGCGCATCCGCCAGCTTGCCCTTGAGGCGGGCTTCCAGCGCTACGGAGTCAGCGGCATCGAGCTGGGCGAGGATGAAGCGCACCTGGCCGACTGGCTGGGCAAAGGCCTGTACGGGACGATGGAATGGATGGCGCGCCACAGCACCTTGCGGGCACGCCCACAGGAACTGCTGCCCGGCACGCTGCGGGTGATCTCGGTTGGTCTGGATTACGGTCACAAGGACGATGCCGAAGCCTGGGCAACCTTGAATGATGGCGAGCGCGCCTATGTGGCGCGCTACGCGCTGGGCCGCGATTACCACAAGCTGATGCGCAACCGCCTGCAGAAGCTGGCCGAGCGCATCGCCGGCGAGATCGGGCAATTCGGCTACCGGGTCTTCGTCGACTCCGCTCCTGTGCTGGAGCGCGCACTGGCGCGCAATGCCGGGCTGGGCTGGATCGGCAAACACACCTGCCTGATCGACCGCAACGGCGGCTCCTGGTTCTTCCTAGGCGAGATCTACGTTGACCTGCCATTGCCGGTGGATGTGCCAGCCACCGCGCATTGCGGCAGCTGCACGCGCTGCATTGATGTCTGTCCCACTGCCGCCATCATCGCCCCACATCGGTTGGATGCGCGCCGTTGCATCTCCTATCTGACCATCGAGCATGAAGGCGCGATTCCGCTGGAAATGCGTCCGCTGATGGGCAACCGCATCTATGGCTGCGATGACTGCCAGCTGGTCTGCCCTTGGAACAAGTTCGCCCAGCGCACCGATGAGCCGGACTTCCGTGCCCGCAACAATCTCGACACCGCCACCCTGCCCGAGCTGTTCGCCTGGGAAGAAGACGAGTTCCTGCGCCGCACCGAGGGCAGCCCGATCCGTCGCAGCGGCCACGAACGCTGGCTGCGCAATATTGCCGTGGCGCTTGGCAATGCCGCGCCCTCTCCCGCCGCAAGGCAAGCGCTGCAAAGCCGCCAGACGCATGCATCCGAAGTGGTGCGCGAACATGTGCAGTGGGCCTTGCAGCAGCATGCCGACGCCACGCAGAAGCCCTGACCCCATTCCGATATCGCCGGCCAGCGCAGCCGCTCCCGTAAGATAGGGGCCGTCAGCTCCGCTGCGCCCCCGGCGCGGCCGAGCGTCCTATCGGCATAGCAGTTGAACCATGACCTCCAGCAACGACGTCCTCACCCCCAACCAGCTCAACACCTTGGCGCGCGACCTTCTGGAGAGCACGTTCCCAATGGTATGGGTGGAAGGAGAGCTGGGCAGTGTCAGCCGGCCCGCCTCCGGGCATCTGTACTTCACCTTGAAGGACGCACGCGCCCAGGTGCGTGCAGCGATGTTCAAGCCCAAGAGCCAGTGGCTGAAGTTCCTCCCGCGCGAAGGCATGCGCGTATTGGTGCGCGGCCGATTGACGCTGTACGAAGCACGTGGCGACTACCAGCTGATCCTCGACCACATGGAAGAAGCCGGCGAAGGCGCGCTGCGTCGCGCCTACGACGAACTCAAGGCCCGGCTCGAAGCCGAGGGCCTGTTTGACCCGGCGCGCAAGCGTCCGCTGCCAGCGCACGTGCGCCGCCTAGCGGTGATCACCTCGCCCAGCGGCGCGGCGGTGCGCGACGTACTGAGCGTGCTGGAACGCCGTTTCCCGATGCTGGAAGTCGAGCTACTGCCGTCGCTGGTACAGGGTGCCACCGCCGCTCCGCAGATCACCTCGCTGCTGCGCCAGGCCGATGCCAGTGGCCGTTACGACGTGATCCTGCTGACCCGCGGCGGTGGTTCGCTGGAAGACCTGTGGGCATTCAACGATGAACAGTTGGCGCGTGCAGTCGCCGCCAGCAACACGCCGGTGGTCTCGGCGGTAGGCCACGAAACCGACTTCAGCCTGAGCGACTTCGCCGCCGATCTGCGCGCACCGACGCCTTCCGTGGCCGCCGAGCTGCTGGTCCCGGACCAACGCGATCTTGCGCTGCGGGTACGCCGGTTGGCGCAACGCCTGCAACAGCTGCAGGTACACGCAATGAGCCAGGCCATGCAGCGCGCCGACCGTGCAGCCTTGCGGCTGCAGGCGCATAGCCCGCAGGCACGACTGAACCTGCTCAAGCATCGACAGGAAGCCGCCTTCGCACGCCTGCACGCCATCTGGCGGCAGCAACAGGAACGTCGCGCATCTCGACTCCGCCATGCCGCCACCGTGCTACGCAGCACCCAGCCGCAGCGCCGCTTGAGTGCTTTGGCCGAGAAGCTGGCAACCCTGGCACCGCGCGCCCATGCGGCGATGGCGCGCCAGTTGCAGCGCGATGCATTGCGTCTGCGCGGCATCGCCCGCTCACTGGAAGCGGTGAGCCCCTTGGCTACCGTGGCGCGTGGTTATTCCATCCTGACCACGCTTGAGGATGGCGCCTTGGTCCGCAGCACCGACCAGGTCAAGCCCGGCGAACAGCTGCGCGCCCGTCTGGCAGAAGGCGAGCTGCAATTGAAGGTTGAGCAGATCCGCGCAAAACCAGCGTCCAGCGATTCCACTCAGGGCTGAGCCGGCGCCGCGTCCCAACGATCGACAATGATCCGCGCCAGCTTGCCCGGGTCACGATCGAAGTGATGCCCACCGGGGAGCTCAACCACCTGCATCTGCGCATCACCTCGCAGGTCGCGGCAAAGGCTGTCTTTCTCATCGACGCCGTAAATGCACTGGTGCGCGACCGGCTGCAAGCCGGCCAACGCAGGCTGCACAGGCACTTCCTGGGCACGGAACCAACCCAGCCAGCCACCTAGGCGCACCTCGAAGTCAGCACCGTGGGCAAGCCCCAACAGCGACACCAGCCGTACCGCGCGGCGCTGCTCCTCGCTGAGCAGTGGATAGGCGAAGGGCAACACATCGGCACCAAACGAATAGCCAACCAGCGCCACGTCGTCAGCCCGCCAACGCTGACGGTAGGCGCGCACCACGTTGTCCAGATCGGCACCTATCTGGGCAGCAGTACGTTTCTTCCAGAAGTAGCGCAGGCTGTTCCAGCCGACCACGGAAATGCCGCGCTGGTTGAGCTCGTGCGCCAGCCCCTTGTCCAGGTCACGCCAACCGCCGTCACCGGAGATCAACACCACCAGCCGCTTGCTGCCTGCAACCGGCATCTCCACCAAGGGCAGCGTCGCCACCCCCGATGCAGGTGCGGCGTGCAGCGCCATGGGTACCGCCGCCAACAGCGCATCCGTCGGCAAGGACTTGACCTGCACGGTGGCCGTTCCTCCAACGCAGCTGACATTGTTCGATGCGGCGCCATCCGCAGAAACCAGGACGGCGGCGAATTCGCCGGCTGCAGCACCGGCCGCGCTGTCGCTCACCAAGCCTGCACTGCTGCCCTGACCGACCAATACCGGCAGGTAGAACTGCTCGGCACGCTCGCGTTTGAGCAACTTCTGGGCAAGCAGCGCCGCATCATCGGCCATCGCGCGGCAGCTGCCATTGCCCTTCTGCAGCCGCTGTCGATAACGCGCTGCGTCCACCACCGCCACCCATGCGCCGGCGTGTGCCAGCTGCCCGGCAAACTGCCTGCGCTGCGCACGTGGCAAGGCCGGGTCTGCGAAGTAGATCACCAGACCACGCGGCGCGACCGGCGGCTCCACCACCTGCACACGGCCGTAGCGACCTGCAGACAACTGCCTGGCGTGTGCCGCCCAGCCCCAGCCAACCGTCACCACGATCAACAACACACCAAGACCCAGCAACGCACCACGTCGCATCCGTAACCTCTGGTCACAAAGCAAGAACGCCGGCGAGCATCCACCGGCGTTCGTTATGTCCTTGTGCAGTCCGCTGCGCCGCCTGCTACCTGGCTGCTGCTCCGGCGGTACAGAAGCGCTGTTTGTACTCCAGCGCCTTGGGCATCAAGGCCTGCAGGTTCTGGATGCGGGTGCCGGGATTGGGATGGGTGGAAGAGAACTCCGGCGGCGCCTGCCCGCCACTGGCCTGACTCATACGCTGCCATAGCGGCACCGCTTCTTCCGGGTTGAAGCAGGCAGCAGCGGCCAGCATCAACCCGACTTCATCTGCCTGGGTTTCATGTGAACGCGCATACGGCAGCAGATAGCCGTAGCCCATCGCCGACATCATCATCTGCTGTTGTTGAACATCCATGCCGCTGGCGGCACCAGCCATCTGCCCGATCTGGGTCAGCTTCTGCTGGGCCATGCGCTGGGCACCATGCCGCAACAAGGCGTGGGCGATTTCGTGCCCCATCACCACCGCCAGCGCATCGGCATTCTGCGCCACCGGGATCAGCCCGGTATAGACCGCCATCTTGCCGCCGGGCAGGCAGAACGCATTGGCTTCATCGGACTGCAGCACGTTCACGTCCCACTCGAAATCCTTGGCGAAGTGCTGCGGCTGCAGGCCGTGCTCCTGCGCCAGCGAGGTTTCCACCACGTCGACCTTGGCGATCAGGCGACTGGCGATCTCGCGCACCTGGCGGGCGATCTGCGAATTTGGATCGACCGGCCGCTCCTGTGCCAGTATCTCCTGGTAGGCCTGCAGGCCCATCGCCTTCTCTTCACTGGCATTGAGCGAGCTGTCGATCAGCACCTTCTCGCCGGTATACGGGTCCACCGAGCGGTTGCCGAAGTAATAGCAGCCGCCATAGACCGCGAAGCCCAGCAGGATCACCCAGCGGATATTCCCGAACAGGCCGCCACCACGCCGACGTTGACCGCCATTGCCTTGGTTACCGAAAGGATCTTGTCGCATGCTTGGATTCCGTCTGGGCCGGGCTGGCCGTGGCCGATGGTAGCGCCAGCGGTTCCCGAAAGCATATCGGGGTCCTGAGCCGCCACGTTCACGATGCCCCCGGATAGTGACGCCCTGACACGGAATCCACCCCAAATCACCAGGAAGCCAGTCCGCTGGGTGATCATCGAACGCGCTCGCCCTTAAGCCCAAATAAAGCGCCCTGATTTCCACTTCCTCTTAAGGCCTCCCGGCCGCTTCGAATCACTCAGAAGTAGAGTTCGGGTGATAGTGCGACTGAAGCATGCCATCACTCCCGCCCTCCCGACCGACCACAGGTGCTTTCATAATGAAGAAGAACACGATAACGATGGTCGCCGCCTTGGCGGCCGCGCTGCTGCCGAGCGCGCAGAGTCATTCAGCGCAGCAGGTCGCCCAGCCATTGGGGGACGCCGAGAAGCTCAGCGTCTTCCCCCAGCTCATCAAAAGTCTCAAGAATGCCGGTAACCTAACGATAGGCGCGAAGCCAAGTGGAGGCGCCACGCGGCCAATGACAATTAGGACTTCCGCCCCGCTTGCACTCGCCAGACCAAAGCGAACAACACAACCCAGTGATCTCAAGCTAGAAAGCGCGGGGCAGCAGTGTTCGGGAGCTGGCAGCAGACAAAACAGGACCACCATCGCCCTTTAGAGACGAGGACTTTCTCATGCACCGCCGTATCAGGCTGATGCTGAGCCGTTCGCAATGAAGCCCCTTGTGCGCCAAGTAGCGCGAACAAAGCTCTTGAAATCGTAGCCTTCTCCAAGGGTCAGTTTGTCCGCATGGTCAGAGACGATAATTTGCGGCATCACCCCTGTGTCCCTTGCGGTGTGATCGCAAAATTTGGCGAACTGCGTAAACATATTGTTAACCGCACTCATGTCCTCATCAACACGATTCTCGCGCCTGGATTGTTTCGCCAGATCTTGTGGCCGGAAATCTTCACCATCATCCAAAGCGGCCGGGAAGTAGACCTGAGTCGGCTGATCAAGGAAGAGGATGGGTGGGATCTTGCACTTTTCCTCAGCCGCAAATTGATAGTGCAGCGCCAAGAAGAGCGCTAGGTGAGAGTAGAGCCAGTTCGCTCCACTTCCCATAGAACGGAGATAAACTCGACTGCCGTCGTCTTGTTGATACCAAAGCTCGAAGGTCTCAATATTGAAGCGCAACCTCGATGGCTTGTAAGTTTCTTCAAAGCTGAAGAGATCACCAAACTCGCACAGTTTTGCATCGATGCTTTGACTCAATGCTGCGAGCCTCTCTTCAACACCGTACTCTTCCAATAGATGAGCTAACCGCCTGATCTCCTCATCCCATTGACTCGCCTGCGCAGAAAGCTCTGACTCAGGTTTGTCCAACTGATCCTGAATTGCAATCTCAAGCAATAGTTTAGATTTAGTGGCCTGCTCATCTATTGACTTCGACGACTTGAGCCTTGTGGCTTCTTCGTCGATAGGCTTAATCTCAGAAAGAATCGAGCGCAGCCGATCATCGATGACATCAATCTTCTCTTGAATTTTCCGCCCTTCTGCCGCAAAGCTTTCACGCGCGTAGGTCGACAGTCTAAGCTCACCGTTCAGCCAGTCAATGGCATCCACAAGCTTGTTGGCCTCAGTCGCCGGCGCCAATGTGTGAGACTCGCAGACCGGGCAATGGGCTTCGAAGAGCTCAGTCGAATCAGGCAACCTGTCTGTCTTCATGCCCACATTAAACTGGGTAGCGGAAACAACAGCTTCTGACACCAGCCTCAGCTGACCTTGCAACTGCCGCTTCTCAAGGAGTGCCTCGGCTCGCTTACGACTCAGCGCTTCTCTTCTGTTTTCGATTTCATTGGAAAGCACATCAATTCTGACCTGTCGCGCAGATATCTGGTTAAGCAGCGGAATGGGCCTTGCATAGATCTGCTCTGCGGTAGCCTCAATCAGGTCAAATCCGGCCAACGTCTTAAACTGAGCCAAAAGATCCCTGTATCTATCAATTGCGGCTGTCTTGCGTTGGGCTTGCCTAGGAATCTGAGCTTGAATCTTCCTCAGCTCATGCTTTGCAACTTCTTGCTCCTTGAAAAGATCAAAGTAAGCCTCATCGACCATACCCATGAAGATCTTGAAATGATTGATCGCCTGGTCGCGTTTTTCTTTTTCATCGAATCGATAGAAAATCGCATGCTTATTAGCGACAAGATTTTGATGTTGAAGCATGAACGAAGAGAAGCTTCGCACGGATGGTGTAGCGGCCTTGCTCCTGCCAGCAAGCTTGAAGTAAGGATCCTCGTCAATATTCTCGAGCGTAATTGAGAAGTAACGGCCTAGGCTCTTATTGAAATCACTCAATGGCATAAAATTCTTTTCAGAAAAAAATGCCGACGACTGCTTGATCAGCTCCAACAGCCCATCCGGCTCTACACCTTGTTGTTCAAGCAAAAAGCATCGATTTGAATTTTTCTTGCGTGCAGCCACCAAAAAATACCTTGGAAACTGCCAAACCACAAAAAAAATCTCTGCGCGTTCCGTGATGATCCCAACCGGTATCGTATCCTCACGACTACCAAGGCAATAGTCAAAGATTTCGAGAATTGCACTCTTACCGGTAGAAGACTTTCCCGTAATGATGTTAAGACCGGGCTCAAACTTGACTTGATGAAGATCGCCATCCGTGTCAACAACGCCGATGTAGCGGATAAAGCATTTCATAGTGACTTGAACCCCAACATCCTGTAGATGGATACGACATCCGCTTCCGCAAAGATCAAGGAAAGCCGCCGAGCCGCATCCAAGTGCTTCTCGATCGCATTGCCCCGACGAACGTCACCAACGGACTTGACTGCTAAATTGTTAGTTATCTCGATGCTCCGCTCGGCCTTTAGAACGAGCAGCGCGCCATGAGTCAGCGCCTTGAACCGACCAGTGGTATGAACAAGACCAACAAGCCTGGACTGATCATTGCAAAGCGTGCGAAGGCTACTTCGACTCGTCGCGGCGACCAGATATTTTTGCATCGATGGATACAAGACCATCGGCAGAACTAAATAGCTAAGCAACAGATCCCGCTCGCGAGGAGACGCACTATCGTAGAACTGGTGAATAACCGGCGCCAACGCAAAGGGGGACCGTTGAAGCGTATAGAGATGTTCAACCGGGCTGGACATCATTCCCATAGCCGCCACTGGAAGTCGCGCAGCGGGGGAGGATCTAACTGATCGGCCAACATATGATAGATACCGTTGCGAAACTCGATCGGCGTAAGATCGAAGCCGCCAAATCGATCAGCTGACAAAGCACATCGACTGTCGTAGAACGAGCAAGAAGCCTTCTGACGCTCAGCGTGAGTCGATGCCGGGTTGCTGTTGCGAAGCAAAGCAGAGCGAGAGGCGCGATGGCTCCGCAACTGATTGGCGCTGTAACTCTCAATATCTTCGACGGACGCACTGAGATCTTTCAGTAGCTCGGAGATGTATTTTTGTGCTGAGAGAAGATCAACAGTCGCCTCCAAAACAAGATCATCATCACCACCGATTTCAACGAGCTTTTTCACAAAAATTCGATCTCTAAAATTCTTGCTTTGCGCCTCTATTGTGATCTGTCCGGCGTCAAGACGTGGAAACTTAACAGTGCCGACCATGTATCGCGCAGTGAGCTCGGCGATCTTCGAAGTGAACTGCGCACTGGTGAAGCTCCACTTCGTAGACATCCTCATTGCATTGGTCATGAACCCGAAAAGATCATCCAGAAAATCGTCTTGTCGGTGAGGCAGCACAGCCCTTAAGTACTTCCTCTTGTATTGATCAATCAACCCAAGAAGATCAGGCTGGTCAGTGATGAACTTCACCTTGACCAATATCTGCCCCAATGCCTCCCTCGCTTCTGGAGCCATAACGCGCCTCTGGAGTTTCAAGACATCCGGCACTCGCTCATGCTTACCCGTTCTTGCATCGGACTCCGACGCCACTGAGCAGCCACCGTTTCGGGAGGCGCTTCGCTCCGCATAGCGTCTCTCTGCGCCTTGATGGATGTTATCCAAAGCAGCTAGACGCTGGTGTGGGTCCCAGTCGTTCCAATCCTTGATTGACGCGCGATCACCGAATCCCTGGGTCGTAAGCAGCACTAGGGAGACATAATCTTGATGCGGAAATCCGGTGTTCAACCAGTTATTCAGCGTCTTCCAAAGGTTCTCATGATTATCAGTCAGATCGCCACTGTAGTCCTTGACCTCAATCTGTTCTTGACCCTCGACCGTTACGTCGCCGTGCACCTCGATCCAAAGAACGTCATCAGGCTTCAAACTATGACAATAATCTATAGCTACGTGAACTTGATACTTCAGTGCTTCTGAAAGCCGAGTGGCATCAAATGCGAGCTTATCGCCAACGATCGCTTCGCTCTTGGCAGGTGCGGAGGGTCCTTTTAGAGCCAGCGGCAACAGCCCCTGCCCTAGCATAGCGATGCTCTTTGATGATTCCATGAAACAGCCCCTGTCTTTATCGCCCCCAGATCTTACCAACGATGCGTCGAGGAAATCCATTCACGAAGCTCGTCAGGCCCGAGATTACAGGATGATCCGAACAATTCACTCATACACCTAGATTTGCAACTTTTGAATCGACACGACCGACTGCCTACAAGAAATCGGCGACTTCCAGGGTCATTTTATGCTGCGGGATGGCGCACCGCATACGCAATTACCCAGCTTAAGCAGCTTCCAAAAGTTGAAAAGTGCAAACAACACAAGCACCTACGCCGTGATCTTGACCAAACCACGATAGCGCTCTTTTACCAAGTTGGCGCCTGACTGCCCGGAAAAGGCACTCGACTTTGGCGCAGGCATTTGCCTTGAATTGCCCCAACGTCGCGCGTGTCGGCGCGGAAGTAAGGCATTCTCTAGATTCAAGTGCAACGCCTGATTCGAACGTTTTCGATCACTGCTTCCATCGCCCCGGCGGGACTTCCCAGCCGAAGAGCTGGCGCGGAATTCTTTTTAGACGTTTCCCGTGATATCTGCCAGGACTGCTGCCCGCCTTTTGTCACGGCATAGCAGCCGGATGGCGCGACGCATCTATCGGATGTGTAGCCAGTCCAGACGAGTACAAAAAATTAGCAACCACAGCAACGTTACAGCGCCCCCCTAGGGGATCTACTGGCCTTTGCCAATTGTTCGCCAACAGACCAAAGGTACTGCACTTAATCAGCCTATGGCCGGCTCCGACGCTGCACCACGCATCTATAGTCCCGGCAGAAGCATCGTGGCAGTCAGACCGGACCTTTAATGATCCCAAACAGCAAGGCCGAGACAAGTCTGGACGACGCGAAATCATCCTGCCCCCGAGATTGAGCACGTTGCGCCGCGGCACGCACCGTTGGCATTGATCTAGCCCCATCACCCAACGTCGGGCGCTCCCGACCGGCAGCCTCACAAGCTCCAAACTGCGCGAAACTGCCTCGATCGCGGGAAATCAGCGCGTTCGAGTCGATAGCACTGACCCTGGTTAGGTCGCGGACAGCGCTTCGCTATAGGAACGCCAGCACACGCCGCTGCAAGGTCAAATTCCGCGTACCAGGCGGAAGCCGATGCGCGCGGAGGTGACGTCCGAGTCCTGTGACTGCCGCCACGCCGCGCGAGTCTGCTCCGGGGCATTGGCCCAGTTTCCACCGCGGATCACCCGCTGCCGGCACCCCGGGTTGTACCAGGCGGCGCCATCGGCCGGCGCACGCCGGTAGCTGGCGTGCCAGCAATCGGCCACCCACTCGCTGACATTGCCGCTGATGTCGTGCAGGCCCCAGGCGTTGGCGCGGAACATGGCCACCGGGGCGGTGCCCCAGAAGCCGTCGCCATAGCCGACGAAGGCGTTGTTCCAGTGCCGGCCACTGGGCGATACATCCAGGCTGCCAGTGAAGTTGCCGGCGTTCTCCGGCGGCGTCATCGATCGTCCCCACGGATAGCGGCCCTGGCTGCCAGCCCGCAATGCGTATTCGAACTCCGACTCGCTGGGCAACCGGTAATAGCGCCCGGTCTGCTCGCTCAACCATGCCGCGTAGGCCTCGGCGTCGCGCACGCTGACATGCATCACCGGGCTGTTGGGTGCGGCCTTGACGCCGTTGTAATCGGACTGCCAGTCCACCCCGCTGCGGCGGATGAAGTTACCACTGCGCTCGTCATAGACAATGGAATGGCCGCGTCGGGTCGCACGCGGCCGTGCCTTGGCCGATTCCACGAAACGGCGGAAATCAGCCACGGTGACCTCGGTGATCGACATCGCAAAGCCGCGCTCGAAGTTCACCAGATGCTGCGGGCGTTCGGCATCGCTGCTGCCGATCTCGCCCTCACCGGCCCCCATCTGGAAGCTGCCGTGCGGCACCACCACCATCTGCGGGCCGCGACTGCCTTCACTCAAGGCATCACTGAATACCTGCCCAGGGCGGAAGCTGCCGTAATGGGTAACCAGCTCGATGCGCTCGCGCAGCAAGGCCACGGTGCGGTCGCCGGGCAGCGCGATGCGCTCGGCCTGGGCCAGCTTCAGCCGTGCATCCTTCAGCCCCTTGGATGAGACCAGATCACGCAGGCCGCCTTCGCGCAGCGCATCGAGCTGGGCGGTGCGGATGCCTTCGATGCGCGCGCGGGCATCCTTGAGGGTCACGCTTTCGCCGCGGATGGTGGTGGCCTTGTCCAGCCAGCGTGCAGCTGCGGCGAAATCCGACTCCATCGCAGCGGCATTCTCAGCACGGCGGATCAGGCCACTTTCCACTGCCGCCAAGCCCTGTCGGGCACGGCTGTTGAGCGGATCGGTGGCCAACACCTCGCGGAAGGCCGCCTGCGCGCCGCCGCCATCCTCGCCAAACTGGTGCTGGCGCAGCGCCTGCTCACCGGCGCGATTCAATGCCAGCCGCCGCCGCGCCACTGCGATGCGCTGCTGCAAGGCCTGCTCGGCCTTGCCATCGGGAGCCAACGCAACCGCAACGCCAGCGATCTCGGCAGCCTGGGCCAAGGCCTGGCGTTGATTCTCGGGTTGCGCCATCAAGGCGCTTGCCTGCGCGCGCAGACGCTGCCGGGCCTTGTCCAGGCCGCGCTGCGCAGCCCGGTCCTTCGGCTGCTGGGCCAGGATCGCGAGGTAGAGCGGAATCGCGTCCTCGGCGTCGCGGTACAGCCTGTCCTCGGCCAGCGCCTTGTCGGCCGCCTTGCGCGCTTCAGCCAGCTGCCCGGACTGCAGGCTCACTTCCGGCGCGTTCCAGACCGGCAGCGTGATGTCCTCAACCTGCGGCGTGGGATCGGGCGCTGCAGGCTCCACCTTCGCGGCCGCCTTGGCTTCGGCCTTGGCTTCGGCACGTGCTTCAGCCCTTGCCTCCAGCCGCTCGGCCAGCCCAGGCTTCTTCGCTGGCTCGGCATTGGGCGCAGCCAGCGGCGCCTGCGGCGCGCTGCCGCTGCACCCCACCAACGCCAGCAACAGCGCCGTCAGACCCAACAATTGGCCGGTTTTACCCAAAAACGCCTCCATTACCTTGCACACTTTCCCGGGAGCGGCCCGACGTTAGGCTATTCTCGCCTGCCTGAGCAAACCCTGCAGTTGACGGAACCCCACGTGGCTTACTGGATCAAACACCCGGCGGAGTTGGAAGAACGCTACCGCCAGCGCCCGAGCCGGATCGGGCTGGACACCGAATTCATCCGCGAACGCACCTATTGGCCGCAGCTGGCCCTGGTACAGATGGCGGTCGGCGATGAGATCCTGCTGATCGACCCGCTGATCCCCGGCATGTGCGAGGCACTGAAGCCCTGGCTGACCGACACCTCGATCACCAAGATCATGCACAGCGCCAGCGAAGACCTGGTCGCCTTCAAGTGCGCCTGCGACGCGCTGCCGCGGCCGCTGTTCGACACCCAGATCGGCGCCGCACTGGCCGGCATCGGCGGCGGCATGGGCTACCAGAAGCTGGTCGCCGAGATCACCGGCGTTACCCTGCCCAAGGGCGAGACCCGCTCGGACTGGCTCAAGCGCCCGCTCAGCGACGCGCAGCTGGAATACGCCGCCGACGACGTCGAATACCTGTTCGCCATGCACGACACCATCAGCGCCAAGCTGCAGACCGCAGGCCGCATGCAATGGCTGCAGGACGATGGCGAGCGCCTGCTGGCCAGCGTCGAAGGTGATGAAGGTGAGCACTGGCCGCACCTGTCGATGCGCTCCTCGCAGGTGCTGGAGCGCGACGCCCAGCTGCGCCTGTTGCGCCTGTTGCGCTGGCGCGACCAGCAGGCCCGCAGCAGCGACAAGCCGCGCAGCTGGATACTGGACAATGAACTTGCCAACGTGCTGGCACGCACCCCGCCAGCCGACTACGAGGCCATGCTGAAGGTGTTCGGCCGCTTCCCCAAGGCCCCGCGCAAGCTGGCTCAGCAGGTATGGGAAGCACTGATCACCCCGCTTGCCGACGAAGCCGACGCACCGATGGCCCTGCCGGCCACCGACGGCAACAAGAGCGCACTCAAGCGCCTGCAGGACGCCGTCAGCAAGCGCACCGCAGAGCTGGGACTGCCGGACGGCTTGCTGGCTTCACGCAAGCATCTGGAAGCACTGCTGGAAAGCGGCAACTGGCCGCCAGCCCTCGCTGGCTGGCGCCGCGAACAGCTGGAACCGGTGCTGCGGCCGTTGCTCCCAAGCAACTGAGCATCAAAGCCCCGACCAAGTCGGGGCCGAGTCAACTGTAGTGCCGAGCCATGCTCGGCAAAATCACAAAAGAACGCATGCACACACTTGTAGGAGTCAACTGTCTTGAGCGCCCCCCGCTATACCGGCTGCCCAAGGTGCGTTGTCACGCTTCATGGCATTGAGCCTGGTCAGGTATTTGCGCATACAGGCGGTGAC
>NZ_JBRREG010000042.1:0-35887 GCF_056760155.1 Stenotrophomonas sp. STEN022 | reverse complement strand
CATTACTCGACGCCCCACACCCGCAGCGCCGCCCCAACCCCCCCCCACCCTCCCCCCCCCCCCGCCCCCCCCCCCCCCACTACAGGTGTTGCTTGCATTGTTGGCTTCGCGGCTTACGCGGCTCCCACAAAACACGGCGCGCAGATTACGCGTCCAGGCCCAATTCCCTGCACTCACGCGCATACCAGCGTGGCGCATCATCGATCGGCTGGAATACGTGGCTGCGTTCCATCACGCGCTGGTAGACGTGCACCGAGATCGCAATCCGCTCGGTGTCGCTGTTGCGCAGCGTATGGAATTCGTCCGGCGGAATCAGGTTGCCGGCGCTGCCCTTGCAGCCGTGCAGGCAATCGCGCGGTGCAAACCGGTAGCGCTCGCCATCGCGCTCCAGCATCCGGTACGGGGTGATGTCCAAGCTGCCCTGCCATACGCCCTCCACGCACCACAGGCCATCGTGGTCATGCAGCGGTGTGCCCTGCCCCGGCCCCCAGGTCATGGCGATGATGCTGTAGCCATGTTCCGGGCTGCGGTAGATCTCGCGGCGCGCGTAATGGCCGTGCACCGGTGCATGCACACAGGCCGGCAGCACGATCTGCGGATCGCGGATGGCGCGTTCCAGCACAGCCTGCACCTGGGCGACCGTGCTGTGGGTATCGCTGGCCTGCAAGGCGGCGTCGATACCGTCCAGCAGGCGCTGGCGGCCAGCGAATTCGGGATGCGGCGATTGCAATGTCATCACCGCAGTCTAGGCAAGGCAGGTAAAGATTCCGTTGAAACTATCTGCCAACCACCTCAGAAGGTGCCGCGCTGGATGAAGGGTGCCTGCTGGTAGAGCCGACGTTCGCCGCCGCGCGGGTCGTCCATCTGCCGGCTTTGTGTGTCGAACAGCATCGTTTGTCGGCGTTCCAGTCCGTATTGCTGCCACTGCGGCAGGCCGGCGTGGTTCGGATCACCGCTTCGCGCGAAGGCCAGCAAGGCATCACTCATCGTGTCGGCAAGCTGCTGCATCGCGGCACCGCTGCCGGTGCGGGAACCCGGCTGGGCGTTGTTGTGGAACACCAGCGGGATGTCCAGCGTATGGAAGGCGCGCAGCCTGGCGGCGTCGCCATCGCGGTCATAGCCGTCCAGCTGGTACGCCCAGGTCGGTGCGCCCTGGCGCGCACGCGCTTCCAGTTCTTCCACCGCGCCACGCCAGGAGCGTCCGGCGGTGGTGGCGGCGAAGAACACGTCCGACGGCGTGTACTGCGGATACAGGCGGCGGTATTCGGCTATCACCACCGATGGCAGCAGGTCCACGTATTGCTGGGCTTCGAGCTTGGCTGGCAAATCCTCCCAGCTAAGTTCGAAATTCTTCGGATCGTTGCCGAGGAAGGCACGGGTTTCGTCGTGGGTGTTGCCGATTACCATCGGGATGGTCGCCGACTGCTGCGGCGCCTGCGGCCAGAACGGGTGTACCGGCAGGTTGCGTGCGTCCAGCACCGGACCGACGTAGAGGCTGCTGTTCTCCACGCGCGAGGGATCGCGCACTTTCACTGCTTCCAGCAGTTGCTGCATCGGCATGCGCCGCAATGCCTCGGAATTGGCCTTGAGATGATCGAGCACCAGCTGCGCGCGTTGTGTGGCCGCGCGCGGGCCGGCGGCGGTGGCCTGCTGGCCGCTCATTGTCCAGGCGCGGTGGAACAGACCCTTGGCCGCCGGCATCGCCATCAGCGTGGCGATCTTGGCGCCGCCGCCGGACTGGCCGAACACGGTGACGTTGTCGGCATCGCCGCCAAACTCGGCGGCGTGCTGAAGCACCCACTGCAGTGCCTGCACCAGATCAAGCTGTCCGACATTGCCGGAGTCGGCGAAGGTCTCATCGCCGAGCTGGGCCAGGTACAGATAGCCGAACAGATTGAGGCGATGGTTGACCGTCACCACCACCGCGTCGCCGCGTCGACTCAGGTTGCCGCCGTCGTATAGCGGGTCGCTGCCGGAGCCGTTGTTGTAGGCGCCGCCGTGGATGTAGAACAGGATCGGCCGCTTGCCGCCGTCATGCAGTGCTGGCGTCCACACGTTGAGGTAGAGGCAGTCCTCGCTGCCCGGGCCTTCGCTGCCGGTCTGTGGGGCGGCTGCGCCGTAGTTGAGTGCATTGCGTATGCCGCGCCAGGGTTGTTCCTGCAGGGCGGGCTGGAAGCGGCGTGGTGCGGTGTCGGCGCCGTAGGGGATGCCGCGGAATACGTGCGTACCGTTCTCGGTCTGGCCGGCGACGCGGCCGCTGCGGACGCGGGCGATGGGGCTGCTGCCAGTGTTTGCCCAGCTGGAGTTGCTGAGGGTTGCAAGGCTGGTTGCTGCGGCCAGCAGGGTGGTTTGCTGGAGGAAGCTGCGGCGGGCGGGGTTGTTTGGGGGTTGCGGCATGGTGGTGTCCTGGGGTGGCGGAGATTGGGCGCGCTTCGCCGTGGGCTCAACCCCCGCTTCGCGCCCCGGCCCTCGCGCTGGCGCGAGGGCGTTCGTGAGGTCGCGAACCGGTGGTTCGCAGGCGACCACACTCACCCCGCAGGGAGAGGGGCTTGAACGCTACTTCGGTTGAGTTGTCTGCGATGCCATCCAGCTCAGGGCCAGTTGTGGCCATGCCGCTGTTGTCAGGCCCACTGTGCCGCGTGTACCGAAACCGTGGCCGCCGTGGGGGAACAAGTGCATTTCGCTGTTGACGTTTGCACTGCGCAGGCTGTTGTAGAACAGCAGGCTGTTGCCTACCGGCACCACGTCGTCATCGGCAGCATGCAGCAGGAAGCTTGGCGGTGTATCGGCGCGGACCTGCAGCTGCATCGAGTAGTGCTGCAGCAGTTCGTCGCTGGGCGCGCTGCCGAGCAGGCGTTCGCGTGAGCCTGCATGCACGTCGTCGCCGCGCATCGTGATGACCGGGTACATCAGCAACTGGAAGTCCGGGCGTGCGCTTTCCGCGTCGATTGCGTCGCTGTGCGGATAGACGTTGCGGTCAAAGCCGTTGCCCAACCGCGCGGCCAGGTGGCCGCCGGCCGAGAAACCCATCGTGCCGATACGCTGTGGGTCCAGGCCCCAGTCCTTGGCGTGATGGCGGATCAGCCGCAGTGCACGCTGCGCATCGGCGAGTGCCGCTTCACGGTCGATACGGCCTTCGCCGGGTAGCCGGTAGCGCAACACAAACAGGGTTACTCCGCCCTGTTCCACCAGGGCCGGCACCAGTGCCGTGCCTTCCTTGTCCAGCACGACGCGCTGGTAGCCGCCGCCGGGGATCACCAACAAGGCGCTGCCATTGGGCTTGGCCGGGCGATACGCCACCAGATACGGCGCGCTGACATGGTCGATATAGCGGTCCGGCAGCGTCGGATCGCTGCTGCGTTCGACGATGCGCTGCGCTTGCGCCAGCGGCTTGTCCCCCGGTGCCATACCCTGCGGCCACAGCGCGATACGGTCGGCCGACCCCGCTGCGGGTTCACCATCGGTGGCGGCCAATACAGTTGCCGGAAGTAGTACGACAAAAGCTGCGAAAGCCAGCTGCAACAAGGGTTTCAGTCGAATCATGGGCGTAGCGGTCAGGTCTGGGCCGAGGGCGTGGTACAGCTTCTGGTGCAGTGCACATTGTCAGATGACACCGGTTTACCTTATACAGCCAGTCACAGCACTGTCGATGGGCAGTGCAGCAAAGTCACCAGGAGACGCACTTGAGCAACGACCAAGGCAGCCAGCCGCAGGCGCCAGCCGCGCTGGACGAGATTGCCCGCACTTTTGTGGAAGCACGCCGCGATGGCCGTTCGCTTCCGGATTTCCCCGGGACGATCCCGGACGATCTGGTCACCGCCTATCAGGTGCAGGATCTGGCGATCGGCCGCTGGGATGACAGGGTGGTTGGCTGGAAGGTCGGCTACATCGCCGCCGAGCGCCGCGACAGCTCCGGCGACGATCGCCTGCTCGGCCCGATTTTCCAACGCAATCTCTGGAATGCTACCGGTAGCATCGTGGAGATCCCCGTATTTGAAGCCGCTGGCGGCTTTGCCGCGGTGGAAGCCGAATACGTGCTCGAATTGCTCGCCGATGCACCGGCCGACAAGCTCGACTGGACCCCGGAAGAAGCCGAAGCGCTGCCGGCCAAACTCTATATCGGCGTGGAAGTGGCCAGCAGCCCGTTGAAGACCATCAATGCGCTGGGCCCGCGTGTGGTGGTGTCCGATTTCGGCAACAACAACGGCCTGGTGCTGGGCGCCGAAGTGCCGAACTGGACCCGCTGCGATGAGCCGGAGCTGCGTGCGCAGACCGAGATCGATGGTGTCGTGGTCGGCACCGGTGGCGCCACCACCCTGCCCGGCGGCCTGCGTGCCGCATACGCTTTCGCGCTGTCGCGTTCGGCCAAGCGCGGCCGGCCCTTGAAGAAGGGCGAGCTGATCGCTACCGGCAATGCCACCGGCATCCACGACATCGCCGTGGGCCAAGTGGCATTGATTCGCTTCGCCGGTTACGGCGACATTTCCTGCAAGGCCGTGCCCGCCGGGTAATCCCGGCCGCCACGGTAGCAACGCGTTGGAGGGCGCTATGGTTACTCGAAGAGGCTTTCTCAAAACCGGCATGGGGGCATTGGCCATGCCGGTCCTCGCCGCCTGCTCTGGCGGCGGCAAAGGTGCGGCCGCCGGCAGTCAGCTGCTGACCGCCACCGATGTGCACGTGGCCGACTACCCGACGGTCACCGCGGTGAAGTGGATCGGCGAACAGCTGCTGCGCGAAACCGGCGGCCGCCTGGGCTTGAACCAGTTCCACTCCGGCCAGCTCGGCCGTGAGTCCGAGGCGATCGACATGGCCCGCTTCGGTGCCATCGACATCACCCGCGTCTATTCCGGCGCGCTCAACAATGCGTTCCCGCTGACCCGCGCGCTGTGCCTGCCGTATGTCTTCGACTCGGTTGCGCACATGCGACGCGCGCTGGACGGCGGCATTGCCGATGCAGTGCTGCAGGGCTTTGAAAGCCGCGAACTGGTCGGCCTGGCGGTCTATGACTCCGGTGCGCGCAGCTTCTACAACACCAAGCACCCGATCATCACGCCCAAGGACCTGCACGGTTTGAAGCTGCGCGTGGCCAGCTCGGACATCTTCCTGCAGCTGATGCGTCTGTTCGGTGCCAACCCCACGCCGATGTCGCTGGGCGACACGTTCTCCGGCATGGAGACGCACATGATCGACGGCGCCGAGAACAACATGCGCAGCTTCCACTCCAGCCGGCATTTCGAGGCCGCGCATTACTGGTCGGAAAGCCAGCACTCGTACGCGCCGGACATCCTGCTGATGTCGCGCCGCAGCCTGGATGCATTGACGCCATCAGATCGCCGCCTGGTGATCGACCTGGCGCGGCAATCGGTGCAGGTGATGCGCACCGCCTGGGATGCGTCCGAAGACAAGGCCCGCGAGGCGGTACTGGCTGCCGGTGTGAAGTCGAATGCGGTCGACATGCCAGCGTTCCGCGCCGCCGCCGAGCCGCTGTTGCGTGACTACCTGCAGCAGGCCGATATCGCCGCGTTGCACCGTCGCATCCGCGACTTCGCCTGAGGGGGCCGTACCGATGTCTGATTCCAACGTACAAGCGGCCCCGGCAGGACTCCAGCGCGTGCTGGAGAAACTCGCCAACGTGGTCATCTACATCGCCGTCGTCGCTCTGCTAGGGCTGGTGGTGGTGCAGGGCTGGCAGGTCTTCGCCCGCTACGTCATCAATAATTCGCCGAGCTGGACCGAGCCGGTCACGCTGTTGCTGCTGAGCACGACGATGAGCATGGGCGCGGCAGCCGGTGTGTATACCAACCGCCATTTCGGCTTCTTCCTGCTGGCCGAGCACATGCATCCGCTGGTCAAGCGCCTGATCGATGCGCTGGTGCCACTGATCGTCGGCACCATTGGTGGTTTCCTGGCCTGGTGGGGTTGGGTGTTGTGGCTGGACGGCCTGCACATCAAGACCGCCGGTGCCAACCTGCCACAGAGCGTGAACTACCTGCCGCTGAGCATCGGTGGTGCGCTGATGGCGCTGTTCGCACTCAATCGCCTGCTGTTGTCGCTGCGCGTTGGCGCCGGCACCGCTGCCAACGCTGCCGAAGGGGACCGCTGAGTCATGGGTATCGCAATTCTTTTCGCCGTATTCGGCGTGCTGTTGTTGATCGGCGTACCGGTGGCCTACGCGCTTGCCGCCGCCGCGCTGGCGACCTTGTTGTACCTGGACATCCCCAGCATCGTGCTGGTGCAGCAGATCTCGGCCGGTACCGGTTCGGCCTCGCTGATCGCCATTCCGCTTTTCATCTTTGCCGGTGAAATCATGATGCGCGGGGGTATTTCCGAGCGTCTTATTTCGCTGGCCTCATCGCTGGTTGGGCGCCTGCGCGGTGGCCTGGGACAGGTCTCGATCCTGTCCTCGCTGTTCTTCGGCGGCGTCTCGGGTTCGGCCATCGCCGACGTATCGGCGGTCGGCGGCACGATGATTCCGCAGATGGTCAAGCGTGGTTACGACCGTGACTTCGCGGTCAACGTCAGCATCACCGCCGCACTGGTGGCGCTGCTGGTGCCGCCCTCGCATAACCTGATCCTGTTCTCGGCCGCGGCCGGTGGTGGCCTGTCCATCGCCGATCTGTTCGCTGCGGGTATCGTGCCGGCGCTGTTGATGACGGTGGTGCTGATGGTCACCGGCTACGTGGTTGCGCGTCGTCGTGGTTACGGCGTGGAAGCCTTTCCGGGCTGGCGCGCGGTGCTGTTGCGACTGGTTGCCGCCCTGCCCGGCCTCGGTCTGGTCGGCCTGATCTTCTTTGGTATCCGCGCCGGTATCTTCACCGCGGTGGAATCGGCGGCAATCGCCGTGGTCTACGCCTTGCTGGTGACCACCGTGCTGTACCGCCAGCTGCGCATCAAGGAGTTCTTCGAAACCGTCATCCACGCGGCGCGCAGCACCGGTGTGATCCTGTTCGTGATCGCCACCGCTGCGGTGTTCGGCTGGTTGCTGGCCTACCTGCAGGTGCCTGCGGCGGCGGTGGAGTTCCTGCAGTCGTTCGCCCACAGCAAGTACATGGTGCTGTTGATGATTGTGGTGATGCTGCTGTTGCTGGGTACCTTCATGGACCTGGCGCCGATGATCCTGATCTGCACGCCGATCTTCCTGCCGGTGGCCAAGGCCTATGGCATCGACCCGATCCACTTCGGCCTGGTGCTGGTGCTGACCGGTGGCCTCGGCCTGGTCACACCGCCGGTGGGCTCGGTGCTGTTCATCGGCACCGCCATCGGCAAGATCAGCGTCGGCGAAAGCATGAAGACCATCTGGCCGTTCTGGATGGCCGGGCTGGTGGTCCTGTTGATCGTGACCTTCTTCCCCGAACTGTCGCTGTGGCTGCCGGCCCTGCTGCGTAGCTGATGCATGCACGCTGCGGACAGGTTCGCGCCTGTCCGCAGCCGTGGTTTGACGCTGGCGTATCCGCCGCGCCTTCAACCTGGAGATGTCGATGAACGTGACCCGTACCCTGGCCGCGCTGGCCACCGCATGCCTGTTGGCCGCCGTGCCGGCCTGGGCCGCCGATGCACCGATCAGCCCGAAGCGTGGCATCGAGCACCAGCGCATGGCCGATCTGGGCAATGGCAGCTTCCTCAACCCGGTGCTGGCCGGCGACCACCCGGATCCGTCGGTGCTCAAGGACGGTGATGATTATTACCTCACCCTGTCCTCCTTCGACGCCTATCCCGGCCTGCCGATCTGGCATTCGCGCGACCTGGTCAACTGGCAGCCACTGGGCCATGCGATCACCACCAACGTCGGCGCGATCTGGGCGCCGGACATCATCAAGCACAAGGGCCGCTACTTCATCTACTTCCCGGCGCGCACCGGTGAGTCGCGCAGCAACTTCGTGGTCTGGGCCGACGACATCAAGGGCCCGTGGAGCGAGCCGATCGACATCGGCCTGTCCGGCTATATCGATCCCGGCCACGCCGTGGGCGAGGACGGCAAGCGCTACCTGTTCCTGTCCGGTGGCGATTACGTGCAGATCAGCGATGACGGCCTGAGCGTGGTCGGCAAGCCCAGGCATGTCTATGACGGCTGGCGTTACCCGGAAAGCTGGGACGTGGAGTCCTACGCCCAGGAAGGCCCGAAGATCAGCCAGCGCAATGGCTGGTATTACATGACCACTGCGGTCGGCGGCACCGCCGGTCCGCCGACCGGGCACATGGTCATCACCGCACGCTCGCGCTCGATCCACGGGCCGTGGGAAAACGCACCCAACAACCCCATCACCCGCACCGTCGATCGCGCCGAGCCGTGGTGGTCGCGTGGCCATGCCACCTTGATCGAAGGCACCGATGGCCGCGGCTGGATGATGTACCACGGCTACGAGAACGGGTACTGGACGCTGGGCCGGCAGATGCTGCTGGAGCCGATCGAGTGGACCGACGATGGTTGGTTCGTGGCCAAGGGCGGCGATCTGGGTAGGCCGCTGCTCAAGCCATCCGGCGAGGCGCTGCCGCATGGCATGGCGCTGTCCGATGACTTCAAGGGCGGCAAGCTCGGCCCGCAGTGGTCGTTCTTCAACCCGACCCGCGAGGAGTACCAGCGCCTGTCCTTCGACAAGGACGGCATGAGCCTGCAGGGCAAGGGCAGCACTCCGCGTGACAGCTCACCGTTGACCGCCATTGCCGGCGACGTCGCCTATCAGTTTGAAGTGGAGATGGACATCGAGCCGGGTGCCTTTGGTGGCGCCCTGCTGTACTACAGCGACCGCCTGTACGCCGGCGTGGGCAGCAATGGCGAGCAGTTCATCCTGCACCGCTATGGCGAGGAGCGCCCCACCCGGCCCCAGCCCAGCGCCACCGGCGGCAAGCTGTGGCTGCGGGTCACCAACAACCGCCACATCCTCACCATCCACAGCTCCAAGGACGGCCGGACCTGGCAGAAGTATCCTGTTCAGATGGAAGTCTCCGGCTACCATCACAATGTGGCGGGGAAATTCCTTGCACTGAAGCCGGCCATCTATGCCGCCGGCAACGGCAAGGTCCATTTCCGCCAGTTCCGCTACCGCGCACTGGATTGAGCGCGGCCCGATAGAATGAATGTATTGAACGGTTTCAAGGACATCGCCTTGCGCAAGAAAGCCGACGCCGCCGCCACGCCCCAGTCACTGGGGCGGCCCGCCACCATCAACGACATCGCGCGGCTGTCGGGTGTTTCCAAGAAGACGGTCTCGCGGATCATCAACAACTCGCCGCTGGTGCGCAAAGACACCCGCGACAAGGTGGAAGCATTGATGCGCGAGGTCGGCTACACGCCCGACCCGCTGGCCCGCGGGCTGGCGTTCCGGCGCTCGTTCCTGATCGGCATGGTCTACGACAACCCCACCGCGCAGTACGTGGTGGACATGCAGAACGGTGCATTGGATGCGCTGCGCGGCTCCAGTTTCGAGCTGGTGGTGCACCCCTGCGACACCCGCAGCCCCGGCTACATCGAGGGCGTGAAGCGCTTCGTGCAGCAGCAGAAGCTGCACGGCGTGATCCTGGTGCCGCGCGCGTCCGAAGACCAGGCGCTGGCCGACATGCTGGACGAGATCGGCTGCCGCTTCACCCGCATCGCCTCGCTGCCGCTGGATGAAACCTCGCAGATGGTGATCACCCACGACCGTGACGGCGCCGCCGAAGCGGCCGATTACCTGCTGTCGCTGGGCCACCGCGACATCGCCCTGATCACCGGCCCCACCGCCTACCGCTCCGCGCATGAACGCACCGCTGGCTTTCTTGAAGCCCTGGAGCGGCGTGGCATCGAGCTGCCGCCGGCGCGCATCATCGAGGCCGGTTACACCTTCGAATCCGGTGTGGCCGCGGCCGAGAAGCTGCTGCTGGGCAAACAGCGCCCGACCGCCATCTTCACCGGTAACGATGAAATGGCTGCCGGCGTCTACAAGGTGGCCATGCGTGCCGGCATCAGCATTCCACGCGAGTTGTCGATCGTCGGTTACGACGACAGCCCGTTGGCCTCACGCCTGTGGCCGTCGCTGACCTCGGTACGCCGCAACACCCGTGACACCGGGAGAACAGCGGCGGCCATGCTGATCCAGCCCGAGGGCAAGACCGCCATGCCCCTGGCCAGCGTGCGCCCACATCTGATCGTGCGCGATTCCTGCCAGCCGCCGCAGGACTGATCGAACCCAAGTTTTTGTTTTTCAAAAGAAACCGCTTATCTTGCAGTGCAAAATGACACCGGTTTCCATAATTGGCTAGAATCGCCTTGCAGGCCCGCGGATTGCAGTGCGGGCCACTGGACAGATGCGCTGACCGGACCCGCTCCGGTGCCATCGCCCCGCTCCGGCACCCGCCGCCGGCAGCACCATCGAACTACCGCTCTGGGAGAGGAACAGCATGACGAATCCATTCAGTCTCGAAGGCAAGGTCGCCCTGGTAACCGGTGCCAATACCGGTCTGGGCCAGGGCATCGCGCTGGCGCTGGCCGCCGCCGGTGCCGACATTGCAGGTGCCGGCATCGTCCCGGCCGACGAGACCGCCGAGAAGGTGCGCGCGCTGGGCCGCCGCTTCCTCAACATCGAAGCCAACCTGATCAGCATCGAGCCGGTTGAGCGTGTGGTTGCCGAAACCATTGCCGGTCTGGGCCGCCTGGATATCCTGGTCAACAACGCCGGTCTGATCCGTCGCGCTGATGCCGTGGATTTCAGCGAGAAGGATTGGGACGACGTGATGAACGTCAACATCAAGTCCGCGTTCTTCATGAGCCAGGCCGCCGGCAAGCATTTCATCGCCCAGGGCAGCGGCAAGATCATCAACATCGCCTCGATGCTGTCCTTCCAGGGCGGCGTGCGGGTGCCGTCGTATACCGCTTCCAAGAGCGGCATCGCCGGCATCACCCGCCTGCTGGCCAATGAGTGGGCAGGCAAGGGCGTGACCATCAACGCCATCGCCCCGGGCTACATGGCCACTGACAACACCGCGCAGCTGCGTGCTGACGAAGACCGCAACAAGGCGATCCTGGACCGCATCCCGGCCGGCCGCTGGGGCAAGCCGGAAGACCTGGGCGGCACGGCAGTGTTCCTGGCTTCGAGCGCGTCGGATTACGTCAACGGCGCGATCATTCCGGTGGATGGTGGCTGGTTGGCGCGCTGAGGATTGAAGGTGGTGAAGCGGAAGCTGAAAGGCAGGCCAGAAGCGTAAAGCTGAGAAGCCAGAAGCGCCCTCACCCCAACCCCTCTCCCGCAGGCGGGAGAGGGGAAAGCAAGAGCCAAGGCAAGAGCCAAGGCAGGAGCCGAAGCAACAGCCAAAGCTAACGCTAACGCAGAAGCTAAAGGCGGAGCTAAAGCTAAAGACAACAACGGCTACAGCGATGGCAACGACCGTAGCAATAGTGAGCGGCGCCAGCCAAGCAGCAGACGCCAGCAGCACAGATTTCCCTTCTCCCGCATGCGAGAGAAGGTGCCCCGAAGGGGCGGATGAGGGGAGCTTTTGCTTTTGCTTCCACCTCATCAACAACAACGTTTCCCCCTAATCGAGAGTCACGCAATGAAAATCGCATTGATGCAGGAGTTCAGCCAGGCCGCCAAGAACCCGGTGGTGCTGGAACAGCTCAACACCGTCGCCGCCGCACAGGGCCACGATGTGTTCAACGTCGGCATGGACGGTGACAACGATCACCGCCTGACCTACATCCACCTCGGCATCTGCGCCGCGCTGCTGCTCAACGCCAAGGCCGTGGATTTCGTGGTTGCCGGCTGCGGCACCGGGCAGGGCGCGATGATGTCGCTCAATGCATGGCCGGGCGTGTTCTGCGGCTACTGCATCGAGCCGACCGATGCCTTCCTGTTCGCCCAGGTCAACAGCGGCAACGCGCTGGCACTGCCGTTCGCCAAGGGCTTCGGCTGGGGCGCGGAAATCAACATCCGCTACATCTTCGAGAAGGCATTTGCCGGTGAGCGCGGCCAGGGTTACCCGGCCGAGCGCAAGGAATCGCAGATGGCCAATGCCGGCATCCTGGCGCAGGTGAAGCAGGGCGCCTCCAAGGACTTCGTCGAAGGCCTGAAGTCCATCGACCAGGAATTGGTGAAGCAGGCCGTCGGCGGCGAGCGCTTCCAGAAGGCGTTCTTCGACAACGCGCAGGACGAGAACATCGTCGCCTACGTGAAGAGCGTGCTGGGCAAGTAAGCCCACGCATGCTGCAGCGCCCCAGCGGGCAGACAAGGGCGCCTGCGGGCGCCTTTGTTGTTTGTGGTTGATCGTGTGCGATCAGATCACCGTGAAAATTGGACCCAGCCCTTCTCCCACAAGGGGAGAGGGGACTTTGAGCAGAAGCAGCCCATGCAATCTCATGCATCTTTTCTGGTCGGCATTTTTGCGCTTGCATTTGCTTTCCAAGCCAAATGTCAGGAGCCCACCCACCGCGTCTTCATCGCCGCAGACTCCACTGCCGCCAGCTATGGCCCCGAGCGCGCACCACAAGCCGGCTGGGGCCAGGTGCTGCAAAGCTGGCTCGATGACAGTCAATGGCAGGTGCGCAACCACGCCGTCGGCGGTCGCAGCACCCGCAGCTTCATCGCCGAAGGGCGCCTGGACGCAATCGAGAAAGAGCTGGAAGCCGGCGACGTGCTGCTGATCCAGTTCGGCCACAACGATGCAAAGCTGGAAGACCCAACGCGCTACACCAATCCAGACAGCGACTATCAACAATTCCTCTCGCGCTACATCGCCGCTGCACGCACAAAAGGTGCAACGCCCATCCTGATCACACCCGTCGCGCGCCTGCTCTACGACTTCGGCGCGCTGCTGGATACGCATGGCCGCTACACGCAGGCGATGAAGCACGTCGCTGCCGAACAGAACGTGCAGATGATCGATCTCAATGCGAGTTCGATGGCGTGGATACGCGCGCTGGGCGAGCAGGGCGCCAGGCCCTATTTCATGTTCGTACCGGAGCAGAACAAGGCCGATGGAACACACTTCAGCGTTGCTGGTGCTACAGCAGTCGCTTGTCTGGTGATGCGCGGCTGGGTCGACGTCGCGCCGCAGATGAAGCCAACGCTCAAGCGCGATATCGATTGCGGGGTGATCGACGCAGGGCAGGGCGGCGTGACTTCCACACCAAGCGCCGCAGCCCCTGCTGTTGCCACGCCAAAGCAGGAGGCAGGCAACCCGCACGGTTCACAGGTCATCCGCGAACAGGACATCGGCCGCCAGCAACCTGGCCCGCACGGCGGTGCCGGTCCAACCACCGCTTACTCGTTCTTCGCCGCCGTAAGCGATCTGCCCTTCGTCATGCGCAAGCGTGTCCTGCACAAGGGTGCCGGCATCGGCCTGCACCCGCAGCACAAGGACGAGATCTACTACATCGTCAGCGGTCGCGGGCTGTACGTGCTGGACGGCAAGCAATACGACATCGGCCCCGGCCACGCTCTGCTCACCCGCAGCGGCAGCAGCCATGCCCTGCAACAGACCGGCGAGGACGATCTGGTGGTGATGCTGGCGTATCCAACCTCGACGAACCACGCGCGCTGAGTCGACTGCGTGCTCATTCTGGCTGTCGGGCCAATAACTCCCAATTGCGATCCGGTTCGAAACCGGTCTCCTTGAGGAAGTCAGAGAACGTGCGGTAAAAACCACCTGGTTCCGTAGTGTGTACGCCATCCCACTCAAGTTGACCGCAGGTCAAACAGATCTCCATGCGTTGAATCCGCTTTTTCCCGCGGAAAAATTCCAGGCGGTGGTGAGGGATGTAGGCGCACGCCGACACATACGATGCAACATGGGGTGACATCGCTGCCAGCCGATTCCGCAATCCAGAGACCTGCGCTTCGGAAAGCTCAACACGCTTGTAGCTTCGCTCTCGACTGGGTGGATCATTCGGGCCGGGTGTTGTTGGGAAGTCGGTTTCAAAAGAGTGTTCAACCAGTACGACGCGGTCGGCGTGTTCCAGTGCTGCCATGACTTCCGTGATAAAGGGTTGCCCCTGATCGTTGGGAACTTCATCGGCCAACGCATCATCCGGCAAGACTGCAGCAACGTCGGCCACGGGTGCCGGTTGCCGGGCGCATGCGCAGGCGAGCAATGCCGTGATGAGGATCAGTGATCGAATCATGGAAGGATTCCCGTTGTTGGTCTGTTTGTGCTGCCAGGGGGCTTGGGAGTGATTGCTATCGGTCAGTTGAGTGCAGAACCGCGTCGGCAGGACGGCAACGCCTTGGGGTGAGCGGTATTTTGAGCTGAGTTTAGCGGAGGGCGGTTGTTGGCCCAGCGATGCACTGATTGCGCGGCTCGCAGGCGATCCATGGCCCTGCGCCGCAGTGATCGGCTGCGACATCGTTTCCATACCGCTGTTTTATCGGCACCTGCGCGCAGGCCAAAGATGCCGCTGTCGGGCTGGCTTGACACGGCTCAGGGCCGCCCCCAATGTGCCGTTCCTAGGGGCTTCCGATCCAGACAAACGCCGGTTCTGCGCAAGCAGACGTGGGCGACGCGCGTCCTGCGGGCGTGGCGGTTCGGTTCAGGAAGAATGGAATACGCATCATCCAGGATGGAATCAGATGAAGAAGACCTGCATTGCCGCACTCGTTCCGTTGTTGCTGCTGACTGCCGGCGCCGCCGATGCGCAGTCCATTTCCAAGGGTTGGGCCGCTTACCGCGCCCAGCAGACCGCACCCGCCGCTGCAACGCCAGCCCAGCCCCCGGTGGCCGGCGAGGCTACGGCGCAGGTGACTCCTGCTTCGCCCATTGCCCCGGCACCTGCAACGGCACCCGCACCGCAATGGGGTGGCCCATCGTCCAAGCGCGAGCAGCCGCAGTCGGGCTTCTTCGTCGGCGTGCAGGGTGGTGCTGGCTGGGTCTATGAGGATGCTGACCAACGTGCGGTTTCCGCCAGCGCGGGCTATCGCTGGCAGATCGAAGATTTTGCCCAGGTGGGTATCGAGCTTGGCGCAGGCAAGCTGCGGGAAACGCGCGAGAAAGACTTTCTGGTGCCTGAGGTCAGGTTCACCAATATCGGCGCGAATGCGCGTTTCAGCTTCGGCAGGAACAGTGCCTGGTTCGGCACCGTGCGTGCTGGCTACTGGCGCGCCAAGTCGGATGATTACTGGGGCAAGGTCAGTACCGATGGTCTTTACGGAGGCGTGGGCGTTGGTGTGGACGTCAGCCGCCACTTCAACCTGCAGCTGATGTACACCGGCTACCTGTACTCGGCTGAGTACAACCGCGACGACGAAGAGTACGAGGTGAACGGTGCCGACACCCTCACCCTGGGTGCGGAAGTCCGCTTCTGATGGCCTGCAAGCCGGTCGTTGAGGACCGGCTCATGGGCACGTTCGACTAGATGCCGTGCTGGCCAGGTGCCGCCCACGGCTCCTTCTCCAGACGCAACGCTAGGTAATCGATCAAGGCCTGTACCCGTGCCGGCCGATGCAGGCCGGGCGGGGTGATGATGCTCAGCGCCAGCGGTTCGACCTTCCAGTCGTCCATGGCGGTTTGCAGGCGGCCATCACGCAGTTGCTCCCAGACCAGGAACTCGGGCTGCAAGGCCAGGCCGAGTCCTGCCTGCAGGGCGGCATCGAATATCTCGGCATTGTTGGCCTGCAGCTGACGCGGCACGGTCTGCGCGAACTCGCCATGGCGCGGGTGGCGGAAGCGCCAGGTGTTGCCGCTGCGGGTGTAGCTGTATTGGAAACCGCGGTGCTGGACCAGATCACGCGGATGCGTGGGCCGCCCATGCACCTCGAAGTAGGCAGGCGACCCGACCAGCAGGATGCGTACCTGGCATAGCTGGCGTGCACGCAGGCTGGAGTCGGCAAGCGTGGAGATGCGCAGCGCCATGTCGAAGCGTTCGGCCACCAGGTCCACCATCTGGTCGCTGAGCTGGATATCCAGTTCCACGTCAGGATGGGCCTGCATGAACTCTGGCAGCAGCGGAGCCAGCCGCGACACGCCGAATGACATCGGCGCGGCCAGCCGGATCAGGCCACGCAGCGCGGCCGAACGGTCGGCCACTTCGGCCTCGACCGCCTCACCCTCATCGAGGATGCGTGCCGCCCGTTCCAGCGCCGCTTCACCGGCGGCGGTCAGCGACATGCGCCGCGAGGTGCGGTGGAACAGGCTGGTGCCGATACGCGTCTCCAGCCGGGTGATGGCCTTGGAAACGGTGGCCTGCGACAGCTGCAGCTCCTCGGCGGCACGGGCGAAGGAGCCGGCTTCGGCGACCTTGGCGAAGATGGCCCAGGCTTCCAGGTCAGGCAGGCGGTTCATGGTGGCAGCTCGCAGGGCAGGGTGGGGTGATCATGTCACAAATGGAAATAATGCATTTCCATACTTTCTATTCTCGGCATCGAGGTGCAGGCCTAGACTTTCCCCGTCGAAACCCCACCGCTTTCAGGAGAACGCCATGATTGAACGTCGCCCATTTGCCAGCCTTGGTGGAGCCAATCACGGCTGGCTCGATGCCAAGCACCACTTTTCGTTTGCCGAGTACCAGGACAACAAGCGCATGAACTGGGGCGCGATGCGGGTCTGGAATGACGACATCATCCAGCCCGGCACCGGCTTCCCGCCGCACCCGCATGCCGAGATGGAAATCATTACCTATGTGCGCGAAGGCGCCATTACCCACAAGGACGACCAGGGCAACCAGGGCCGTACCGAAGCAGGCGATGTGCAGGTGATGAGTGCCGGTACCGGCATCCGCCACGCCGAATACAACCTGGAGGCGGGCGTCACCAAGATCTTCCAGATCTGGATCTTTCCGGACCAGCGCGGTGGCAAGCCGTCCTGGGGCAGCAAGCCCTTCCCCAAGGGCGAGCGCTCGGGCCGCTTCATTACCCTGGCCAGTGGCATGGAAGGTGACGACGATGCATTGCCGATACGCGCCAACGCCCGCGTACTGGGCGCTACGTTGAAGGCTGGCGAGAGCACCGAGTACCACTTCACCGATGCCAACCGTTACGGTTACCTGGTGCCGAACACCGGCAAGGTCGATGTCAGCGGCGTGGTGCTGGAGGCCCGCGATGGCGCTGCCATCACCGGCGAGACCAGCATCCGCATCACTGCGCTGGAAGACTCCGAGCTGGTGCTGGTGGATACCGCTGCGCTGAAGTAAGCAAAACCAGAGTCAGGTTTCTGTTTGCTCAAGTGCGGCAGCGCTACCCGGGCCGAGGAGCTGGTGATGCACCAGCTTCTCGACTCTCTCAGAGGCAGTCTCTGTTTGTGCGAGCGGCGTAAGCCGCGAAGCTGACAGTGTTGAAGTCGTAAGCAGCAGTGTCAGCTAGTTGCGTATCTGCTTCGCGGCTTATGCCGCTCCCACAAACAACCAGTCTGCTCGCCGTCGATGTTGCCGGTTCGCGCAGTGCACTGCCTGCCAACCCCGGTTCCTGACAGTTTCGTAATCTCCAGGTCAGGCCGATGACAGCTGCGCGCGCCTAGCCTGAGCGCCTCTTCTGCAGGTGCCGGTCATGTCATTACTTCGTCGTTTTTCTCTCTCCGCTGCCACCGTGCTGCTGGCTGGCGTCTTCATGTCGGCTACGGCAATCGCGCATCCGCGTGTGCTGAGCTCCAGCCCCGCAGCCAATACGTCCGTTGCCGCGCCAACGCAGATCGATGTGACCTTCAGCGAAGCCCTGCTGGCACGCGGATCGCGCGCCGAGTTGTTCATGGGCCATGGCCGCTTGTGGATGAAGGTGGCAGTGGCGCCTGCGCAGCTACTTGCCGACGGCCGCACCTTGCGCACCGTGCCCAATGCACCGCTGGTGCCGGGCAACTATCGCCTGCAGTGGCGCACGGTAGGATCGGACAGCCACCCGATGAGTGGCGAGATCGATTTCAGCGTCAAGTAAGCAGGCCGGATGATGTCCGAGCCCTTTGTCTACACGCTGCGTTTCCTGTTGTATGTGGACCTGATGCTGCTGTTCGGCGTGCCGCTGTTCGCGCGTAGTCAGCGCTTGGCGCCGCTGCTGGGCTGGCGCAGTTGGGGCCTGCTGCTGGCGGTGGGTGGTCTGGCGATGGTGTTGCTGGACGCGACTTTGCGCGTATCCACCTTGCTCGACGTCGCACCGGATGCATTGGGGGTAGATGATCTGGCCTGGTTCATCGGTGCCACCACCGCCGGACGCGCCGCGCTGGTACGCGGCGCGGTGCTGGCCTTGCTGCTGCTCCTGTTGCTGCCACGGCGGCAGCACGCGCGCCAGCTGCTGCCACAGACAGCATTGGCCGCCATCGCGCTGGCCAGCCTTGCCTGGAACGGTCATGCCGGTGCTGGCGACTACCTGCAGGGCTGGCCGCGCTTGTCGGCAGGCATCATCCACCTGCTTGCCGCCGGTGCGTGGTTGGGCGCCATCATGGCCTTGCTGGGCCTGCTAAGGCGCAGCCTGCAACAACCGTCAGGCGAACGCGCAGCGGCGCTGTTGGCTGGCCTGCGTGGTTTCGCGCTGCCCGGTACGATCATCGTCGCGCTGCTGGCCATTACCGGCAGCATCAGCTACATCGATCTGGGCGGGAGCATCGCCAGTCTGACTGGCACCACCCATGGGCGTTGGCTATCGTTCAAGCTGCTGCTGGTGGCCGGCATGTTGCTGTTGGCAGCCTTGCACCGCTGGCGACTGGTGCCGGCCCTGGCTGTGGCCTTGCAGACCCGAGCAGCGCATCCATTGCGGGCACTACGCCGCAGCCTCGCGCTGGAAGCTTTGCTGGCGCTGCTGGTGCTGGCATGTGTCGCCGTACTGGGTACGCTTGACCCCACCACCTGAGCCAGCGCTGCTTCTAGGACCTGCAATGAAGTTGTTGATCGTCGAAGACGAGCCCAAGACCGGTAGCTATCTGCGCCAGGGACTGGAGGAGGCCGGCTATGTGGTGGATCTGGTCGCCGACGGCGCGGACGGATTGCATCTGGCCAGCAGCGGTGACTATCAACTGCTGATCCTGGACGTGATGTTGCCGGGCATGGATGGCTGGAGCGTGCTGGCGCGGCTGCGTGATGCCGGCAATCCGCTGCCGGTGCTGTTCCTGACCGCGCGCAGCAGCATTCCTGATCGCGTGCAGGGCCTGGAGCTCGGTGCAGATGACTACCTGGTCAAGCCCTTCGCCTTCGTCGAACTGCTGGCACGCGTGCGCACCCTGCTGCGTCGCGGCCAGGTGCAGCCGCAGGCAGAGCGCATCGTCATCGCCGATCTGGTGGTGGACACCCTGCGTCGCCGCGTGCAGCGCGGCGAGCGCCGCATCCAGCTCAGCCAGAAGGAGTACGCCTTGCTGGAACTGCTGGCGCGGCGCCGTGGTGAAGTGCTGCCGCGTTCGCTGATCGCATCGCAGGTGTGGGACATGAACTTCGACAGCGACACCAATGTCATCGATGTCGCGGTACGCCGGCTGCGGGCCAAGATCGACGATGATTTCGCCGACAAGCTCATCGTCACCGTGCGCGGCATGGGCTATGTGCTGGAAGCGCCGGCCGCCGGTGACGATGCATGACGCGGCGGCGCTCCACCGTCTGGCGGCTGACCGCACTGCTGGCCACGATCAGTGTGTTGGTGATGGCGGTGCTCGGCATCGCCATCGACCAGGCGGTGCGGCACAACTTCAATGCCCTGGACCGCGCCGAGCTGGAGAACAAGGCGGCACTGATCAGCGATATGGCGGCGACCGTACCGCCGCAGGAGCTAGGTCAACGGCTCGGTGAAGCGTTGGGCCACCATCCGGATATCGCGTTCTGGATCGGAGATGTCGACGGCAAGGCCCTGTTCTCCACCGCGCCACCAAGCCTGCTGGCTTATGCACAGCAGCATCCGTCGACGGCGCAGCTGCGACAGCAACTGTGGCGACTGCCTGATGGCAATCACTTCATCGTCCTGCACTTTCGCCAGGTGCAGCAAGGTCGTCCATTGACCTTGTTGTTGGCGATCGACGGTGCGCGCCATGCGCCATTCTTGCGTGGCTTCCACCAGCTGCTTGCGGCCTGCATCATCTTGGCGGCGGTCGCCAGCAGCCTGCTCGGTGGCTACGTGGTGCGGCGCACATTGCGGCCGCTGCAAAGCCTGGCCGATGAAGCCAGGCAGATCACCACCGAGCATCTGGACCGGCGCCTGTCGGTGGGCGCGGCACCAGCCGAACTAGATCACCTCGCGCAGACCTTGAACAGCATGCTGGCGCGGCTGCAGAACGATTTCGTTCGGTTGTCCGAGTTTTCTGCCGACCTCAGCCATGAGTTGCGCACGCCGATCACCAACCTGCTCACCCAGGTGCATGTGGTGCTGGCGCAGCCACGCGACAACGCCGCTTATCGCGATGCACTTGGCTCCTGCGCCGAGGAGATGCAGCGGCTATCGCGGATTGTGACGGACATGTTGTATCTGGCGCAGGCGGAAACGGTGGATGCGTTGCCAACCCGGGAACGGGTAGCGCTGGGCAGCCTGGTGGATGCGCTGCTGGAATTCTATGGCCTGCTGGCCGAAGACAAACAGGTGCAGCTGCAGCGCGACGGCGATGCCGATCTGCAGGGCAATCGTTTGATGATCCATCGTGCCGTTGCCAATCTGCTTTCCAATGCCATCCAGCATTGCCCGCCGGGCGGCGTGGTACAGATCCGCATCCGCAGCGGTGACGGACGTTGCAGCATCGAGGTCAGCAATCCCGGTACGCCGATTCCTGCCGATGTATTGCCGCGCTTGTTCGATCGCTTCTACCGTGCGGATCGTTCGCGCGGGCGCGGCCATGGTGAGGGCGCAGGCCTGGGTCTGGCGATCACCCGCGCCATCGCCCAGGCGCATGGTGGGCAGGTGCAGGTGATCTCCACAACGCAAGCCACGGTGTTCAGTCTGCAGCTGCCGCTGGCATGAACGGCGCGCGTTGAAGCGCTAGGCCTTTTTGCGTTTGCCTGTGCTCGCGCGCGGAGGCTTGCGGGCGCTGGCCGCGCGGCCAGCGTTGCTTTGCGGACTGCTGGCGCCCAACTGCTCCATCCACGTCAGCACATCCACATAAGCGATGAAGTGCTGTAGATATTCCGGCGACAGCTCCTGCATCAGCGCCATCGCGCGATAGGTAAGCACGCTGGAATTGAGCGGGCCGGCATCTTCGGGCAACGAATCCAGGCACTGACGCAGCAGGCTGTCGATGCGGATGCGGCTCCATAGCTGCTGGAACTCATCCAGTGCCGGCATCAAGCTTGCTTCCGTGCCATCGGCGGTGTCGTTGTCGCCAGCTGTCGCGTTGGCGGTGTTCAGCGGCAACTGGTATTGCAGCGGATCTGCCTCCAGCTGCTGCAGCAGTGATTGCAGAGGACTTTCGGTTCCGGTCTGGGCTGCCGGCTCCACAACGTCAACGGCAACAAGCTGCGCATACGCATCGGTCAGTTGTGCCAGACGCGCATCCAACTGCTCACGCGCGCTGCCGCTGTAGCCTTGTGCACGTTGCGCAAGTGCCGCGATCAGTTCGAAGCGCGACGGATCACAACGATCAGCGCCGCTCTCGCGCCAGGCCTGCAGCTGTGCCAGTGCCGCCGAATCAGCGGGCATCATTGCGCGGCATCGGGCTTGCCGTCCTGCTTGGGACGCGGGATCGGCGCGATCTCGACGCGGCGATTCTTCGCGCGGCCCGCTTCGTCATCGTTGCTGCTGACCGGCTGCTCGGCACCGAAGGCAGCGGCGAACACCGACTGCGACGGCACGCCATCGGCAATCAGGGTGCGGGTGACGGTGAGCGCACGCGCGGCCGACAATTCAAGGTTGTCGGCGAAGCGGCCATTGACCACGCGCACCGGCTGGTTGTCGGTGAAGCCGCTGACCATCAGGATCTCTTCGCGTGCACCCAGATAGTCCCGCAACGGCGCGGCGATGCTCTGCAGCAGCTCGCGGCCTTCCGGCTGCAGCTGGTCGGAGTTGAGCGCGAACAACACGCTGCCGCTGATGCCGATGCGACCATTGATGACGGTGACGCGGCCAGCCGCCAGCGGTGCAGCCAAAGCCTGTTCCAAGGTCTTCAGCTTGGCGGTCTGTTCCTGGCGCTGCTTGACCTCTTCATCCAGGCGGTTGTGCAGCAGCAGCTGGATGCCGATCACGCTGGCAAGGATAAGCACGAAGGCGCCGAGCAGCACCGACATCAGGTCGCCGAATGCGGCCCAGGTGGTGGCGCTGGATTCGGCGTCGAATTCGATTTCGTCGCTCATCGCGCTCAGGCTCCGGCGTTATCGCGGGCTTCGGCCAGCTGCTGCAGTTCGCCGATGATCTGCTTCTGCGAGAGCATGCTCAGGTCCACCACTTCGCGCGCCTGCGCGACGTAGTAGGCCAGCTGCTCGTCGCTGCGGGCCAGCGACTTGTCCAATGCGTTTTCGATCAGCTGCAGGCGCTCATTCAAGGCCGCGGTGGATTGGCCGAACAGTTGCACGGCGCTGCCGAAGGCATCGCCCAGGCTGGCCATCTCCACCGCGCTGGCAGTGACGTTGGCGGCGGCGTGGTCGAGCTTGCTGGTCTCGCTTTCAAGCTGGGTGCTGAAGCGACTGCCGACGCGTTCGAGCAGCTCGGCCGAAGTGCTGACCAGTGCGTCGACCGCGCTGCGCTGTTCGGTCGATGCGTGGGTGACCGCGCCGAGCAGGGTCTCCAGCGTCGACAGCAGATGGCTGCGTTCTTCCAGCATGGCGGTGTCGCGGACCATGCTGTCGGACAGCTTCTGGCGCAGCTCGGCCACCACTTCGGCGGCGGCGCGCGGTGCCTCGGAGGCGGTCTGCACCAGGCGCGAGATCTCGGCGATGGTGTCGCGGGCCTGCGCCTGCTGCTGCTCGCTCATGGCCTGCGTGGCCTGTGCCAGGCTGTCGCAGATCTGCTGCTGGCGCTGTGCGACCGCTTCTCCGTTGCGCTGCCAGCTGCTGTCCAGTGTGCCGACCATTGCCGATAGCGACTGCGACCATTGGCCGAGCCGCTGTTCGTCGCGTTCGGCGAAAGCGTTCTGCAGTTGTTCGTGCGATTGCTGCAGCGAAGACAGCAGCGACTGCGCGCGCTGTTCAAACGAAGACGAAGCCGCGAGCAAGGCCTGCTCATTGCGCTGCGCCAGTTCGTCATGCGCGCTGTGCTGCTGTGCGAGTGCATCACGCCAGGCATCGGCGGTGCGGCTGACGTTGTCTTCCATGCGCGTGGCAATGCCGTCGATCAAACTGTTGGAGCGCTGTTCGAAGGTGCTGGTGAATTGCGTCAAGGCCTGTTGCAGCTGTTCGTTGAGCGTGTTGTTGCTGTGTTGCTGTTGCTCAAGTGCCGTAGTCCAGCTGCTGCCCGCGGTTGCGGCGGCGCTCTGCACGGCGGCATTGATGCCATCGAGCTGTTTGTGCACGGCGTTGTCGATGCTGGCGTGCAGGGCGTTGGAATTGTCTGCCAGGCCCGCCATGGTTGCATCAACAACTGGCTGCAGCGCGGCGCCAACCGCATTGGCCTGCTGGCTGATGCCGGCCTGCATCGATTGCTGCAGCGATGCCGCCAGCTGCGTATAGGCGGCTTCGGTGCGCTGGTGGAATTCCTGCTGGCTGGCCTGCAGGCGTTCGTTGTTGGCCTGGTGCTGCTGCTCCAGGCTGCCCATCATGGCTTGCAGGCGCTCGACCAGGGTCGGCATCAGCGCGTTCTGTTCCTGCAGCAGGCGGAAGGTCTCGCCGCGTTGGAAGCTCTGCGAGTGCGTGCGCAGCTGGCTGGCGATGCAGGCATCCAGTTCCTGCACGGTCTGCGCGCGTTCGCGGCGCAGCAGGGCCGACAGCAACCCGAGTGCGGCCGAGCTGGCGACACCGGCGATCGAGGTGCCGAAGGCGAAGCCCAAACCCTTCACTGGTGCGGCCAGCGAGCTGCGGATGGCATCCAGGTCGGTAGCGCTTTCCAGTGCCAGGCCGGTGCCGCGCAGCGTGGCCATCATGCCGAGCAGGGTGCCGAGCATGCCCAGCAACACCAGCAGGCCAACCAGATACGGGGTCAGTGCAGGTGCGGGCAGGCCGACGCGTTCGCCCTGCACGCGCAGGCGCACTGGACCGCGCAGGCCAGGCTGCAGGCGGCCGAGCCAGCCATCGAGGTTGTCTGCCGCTTCACCGATGGATGGCAAGGCCTGCTGCAGGGTGGTGGTGGCTTGGCGGTAGCGGAACAGTTCCACCGCACCGGCCAGATAGCAGGCAGCGATGATCGCGGCGACCACCGCGGCCAGCGGATGGGTGCCGGCATAGCCGACGCCGATCCAGCACACGGCCAGCAGGCCAACAAGGAAGACAACGACTGCAACGAGGTTTCTGGACATGAGGTACGGATTACCGGGTGCGTAGCGCTGCGAGCAGGCCATCGATGGGGTGGAAACGGACATCCAGTTCGGCCAGCAGCGCGATGCGCAGGTCTTGCCGGAACGTGACCAGCCAAGGGCCAGTGGGTGCCGCGGTGGCATCCGATGCGGTGGCATCGGCGGGGGCGTGCGCGGCTGCAGCAAGCAGCCGTTGGTAGTGCAGGCCGAGCAGCACCGGCACATGGGAAAGCAGGCTGTGTTCGCGCGGGCTGAGGGTGGCTTCCATCACCGCGTCGACTTCGGCCAGACGCGCCTTGGCCGGCGATTGCCGCGCCAGCATGTCACGCAGGCGGCCACGCAGGCGACCGCTGGCGGTCTGCATGGCGCGTTGCTGGTTCAGGTAATGCTGGCGGTAGGGGGCGAAGCCGGGTGGCAACTCGGCATCGGCCGGCGCCGGGTTGCGTGGCGGGCTCAGGTCGACCTCGGCCTGGATGGCCTCCACCAGCTTGGTCCGCGCGTTGGCGTATTCAGCATCCTGCGCGGGCTCGTAGGCGTCACCGGGCTCGGGCTCCGGCGGTGGGTTGTCCAGCGCCTTGGACAGGGTGATGGCACGGTTCCAGTCGAACCACTGCGCCAGCCGCTCCGGCACCGCAGGTGCCGCAGGGGATGCACCCTCGTCATTGAAGCGGGCCAGCAGGCGAATGAACGCCGGGCCCAGAACGGGCGCCCGTTCGGATGCTTTCGCCATGGTCCTGACTAAAAATTGGTCATTTTACATGCTGCGGCAAACCGCGCTCTGGCCCGGGTATTCAGGGCGGGGGACCCTGCCGGGGTCAGCGCGCGTGGCGTTTGAGCAGTTCCAGCAGCAGCTCGGCCTCGGCAGCACGCTTGGCCGGGTCGGTTTCGGCGACGACATGGTCACTCAGATGACCGGCCATTACCTCCAGCATCAGCCCGTGCATGGCGCCTTTGGCGGCGGCGATCTGCACCAGTACGGCGTCGCAGTCATCACCGCTTAGCAATGCCTGTTCCAGCGCCGCCACCTGGCCGGCGATGCGCCGCACCCGGGTCAGCAGTTTCTTCTTGTCACGTTGGATATGAGCCATGGCTGGCATTATATACCCCGTGGGGGTATAGAATCACGCCGTCCTTGTCCCAGCCCACCGCCATGCAACTTCACGCACTCGCTCAATCCCGCCGCCACAGCCACGCCTTCAGCGACGGCAATCCGATGGCGGAGAAAAACACCCGTCGGGCGATGGCATTGACCGTGGTGATGATGGTGGTGGAGATCACTGGCGGCTGGTGGTTCAACTCGATGGCGGTGCTGGCCGATGGCTGGCATATGAGTTCGCATGCGCTGGCGCTTGGTTTGGCAGCCTTTGCCTATGCCTGCGCACGGCGCTACCGCGATGACCCGCGCTTTGCTTTCGGTACCTGGAAGATCGAGATCCTGGCTGGGTTCACCAGCGCGATCCTGTTGCTGGGGGTTGCCGCGATCATGGCCTTCGAGTCCATCCTGCGCGTGTTCAAACCCAGCCCCATCCATTACCAGCAGGCCATTGCGATCGCGGTGGTCGGCTTGGCGGTGAACCTGCTGTGTGCATGGTGGCTGCGCGATCAACACCATCATCATGGTCACGATCATGGGCATGACCACCACCATGCGCATGGCGATCACCACCATCACCACCACGATCTGAACCAGCGCTCGGCCTACCTGCATGTCCTGGCCGATGCGGCGACCTCGGTGCTGGCGATCATCGCCCTGCTCGGTGGTCTGTACTTCGGCGCCTCCTGGCTGGACCCGCTGATGGGCATCGTTGGTGCGGCACTGGTGTCGGTCTGGGCCTGGGGCTTGATCAAGCAGACCAGTGGCGTGCTGCTGGATGCGGAAATGGACGCACCGGTGGTGGCCGAGATCCGCGAAACGGTGGAACAGGGGGAGGTGCCCGCGCACATCAGTGACCTGCACGTCTGGCAGGTCGGCCGTGGTCGCTATGCCTGCGAGATGGAAGTAGTGACCGAGTCCGTGGTGTCGCCGGAGGTATTCCATCGCGCCTTGGCGATCCACGAAGAGATCGTGCACGTGACGGTCGAGGTACGTAGCGCAGCCGCGCTGTAGTGCCGAGCCATGCTCGGCAGAGGCGTTACCGGGAACCCAGTTGTGGGAGGGGCGGCAGCCGCGAAGCTGGCAATGCTGCAATTACCGATATGTTCGCAATCTGATGATTCATGGGCTTCGCGGCTGCCGTCGCTCCCACAAGCGCTGATGGATTGCGGGTGATGCCCCTGCCGAGCATGGCTCGGCACTACCGGTTGTGCATCCAGACTGTCAGATCACCCGCAGGGTGATGGCTTTCAACACCGCGCGGGTGCGGTCGCGGGTGTCGAGCTTGTCGAGGATGGTCGACACGTAGTTCTTCACCGTGCCTTCGGCCAGGAACAGGCTGCCAGCGATCTCGCGGTTGCTGTAACCGCCGGCCATCAGCCGCAATACCGCGACTTCTTTCTGGCTGAACAACTCTTTCGGTGCGTCATCGGCGTGGTAGCGATACCGCTGCCGCACCGCATCGGTGCTCACCGGCTGCAACAAGGTCTGCCCGGCGATGGCGCGGCCGATGGCGTCATGCAGGTCTTCCGGCGCTGCATCCTTCAGCAGGAAACCCTGCGCACCGGCTTCGGTGGCACGCAGCAGCAGGTCGCTCTCGTCGAAGGTGGTCAGGAACACGCACGGCGTTTGATCGCCGCGCTCGCGCAGGGCCTTCAAGGCCTGGATGCCGTCCATGCCCGGCATGCGGATGTCCGACAGGATCAGCTGCACCGGCTGCTGCGCCAGCTGTTCGAGCAGGGCATCGCCGCTGTCGGCTTCGAACACGATGGTGATGCCAAGCTGCTGCAGCAAGGCGCGCAGGCCAGCGCGGATCAGGGCCTGGTCGTCGACCAGGGCAATGCGGGGGGAGTCGTTCATGCTGGCAATTCCACACGAATCCGCAGGGCACCGGAAGCGGCGCGTAGCAGCTGCAGGCTGCCGCCTTGTTCGTCGACCCGTTCGCGCATGCCGGTCAGGCCATTGCCGGCGTGTGGTTCGCCGCGCAGCTGACCGTCATCTTCCATCGCCAACAGCAATTGCCCGTCGCGGTGCCGCAGGGACACCTGCAACACCTTTGCATCGCTGTGGCGAGCACTGTTGGTCAGCGCCTCCTGCACGCAGCGCAGAATGGTTTCGGCCTTGGCGGTGTCGCTGACCTGCACGTCATCCTCCAGCTGCAGTTGCAGCCGTGGGCGCGGCAAGGGCGCGGCCAGCGCGAGCAGGGCGGTATCCATGTCGAGTTGGCCGCTGTCACGCAGGCAGTGCACCACGGCGCGGATATCGCCCAGCAGCTCGGCGGACAGTTGCTCGCACAGGGCCAGCTCGGGCGGCGCATCGGTGCATGCGGCAAGCGCGCGCAGGTGCAGGCGCAGCGCAGTGAGCTTGTGCCCGGCCACATCGTGCAGTTCACGCGACAGCCGCAGCCGTTCCATGTCGCGCGATCTCTCGGCGAGCAGGGCGCGGGTGGCCAGCAGGTCGGCATTGACCAGTGCCAGCCGGTCGCGCGCCTGCTCGGCGCTGCGCGCGTAATGTGTGGTGAGCATGGCGAAGGCCTGGAAGCCGGCAAAGATCAGCACTACTGCGGCAGGATGGCTGTGGCTGCCACGCAGGACCAGGTACATGCCAAGGTTGACCAGCAGCATGAGCACCAGGGTGATGCGCAGTGGCCAACTCATCGCCACCTGTGCGGCCAGCATCACCAGCAGGGCGGGCGCCACGCCGCTGCTGGCGGCCAGGCGGATCACCGCCAGTGCTGCGAGGGCTTCAATCAGCAGCGCCACGCTGCGTTGTGGCGAGGGGCGCTCGTAGCTGGCGGCAAACAGAAACGCGATCAGGAATAGCAGGGCACTGCCCCACCGCAGGGCCATCTGCTCGGCGGAGCCATAGGGCAGGGTGGCCGCTACCGCCAGCCAGGTCAGCAGGCCGGCGAGGTTGAGTGGGTGCAGCAGTCTGTGCCAGCGCGAACGGGGAGTGATTTCCATACCTACATGCTGGTGGGCGCAGGCGTTAGCGGCAAGGGGAGCAGAGCAGAAAGTGACTTCCGGCAGGGTAGATCAATGACTGCCGCGACTGCTGTGCCTACGCCCGAAAACGCACGCTGTGCACAGGCCATCGCATTCGCCGGCCACCACCGAAGAGATCGCTGTCATGCCCGGATATTCCCTGATCGTTGCGCTGCATGTGCTGGCTGGCGTGGTCGCCCTGGTCGGCTTCTGGTCGGCGGCGTTCATGAAGAAAGGCTCGCCCCGGCATCGCTTGCTGGGCAAGGTGTATCTGCTGGCGATGGCGGTGATCGTGGTCACCGCGCTGCCGATCACCGTCCAGTTCGCTTTCTTCCGCCAGCAGCCGCTGTCGGCCTTGTTCCTGGCCTACCTGATGGCGATCACCGGCAACGCGACGTGGCTGGCCTGGCGTGCGGTCACCGACAAGCGTGACTGGAAGAAGCTGGTGTCACGGCCGGGCTGGCATCTGGCGGTGTGGCCGATGGTCATCCTGGCGCTGGTGGTTGTGGGCACTGGCATCCAGCATCGCCAACCGTTGTTCCTGGGCTTCTCGTCGATTGGTCTGTGGGTGGGCTGGCGCATGCTGAAGTTCGCCCGCCGTGGCCCGTCGCGTCCGGACTGGGCGTTCCGCCAGCACTACCAGTCGATCCTGGGTGCAGGCATCGCTACCCATGTTGCCTTCCTCGGCATTGGCATGCGTCCGGTATGGCAGTGGTTGCACACCCATACCAGCGTGCCGGCGCTGTTGATCGAGCTGTTCCCGTGGGCGGCACCGTTGCTGGTGGCGGTATTGGTTGGTGTCTACCTGGACCGCAAGTACGGCGGTCGGCGGGTGGGAAAGGTGGCGAGCAGTGCGGCGAAGTGAGCTTCTGGCGCTGCGGGGTCCCGGGTGCGTTTCGCTTGCCGGGGCTACGTGGGACGTAGACGAAGAAGCCGCCCTTGGGCGGCTTCTTCCGTTGCAGCGATGTGAGGCTGGCTCAGACGTCGCCGCCGTCTGCCCAACCTTCGCCGCTGCCGCGCTGGAATACCGTGTCACCGGCCTGCACATCGCCCGCCGGCAGATGCTCGGCATCGGCGAGACGCGCGTAGATCGGAGTGAAGTCCGGCTCGGTCGCAGCCATCAGCTGCTCGAAGCCATCGATGACGAAGTAGCTCTTCTGGAATGTATCGATGCGGTAGCGGGTGCGCATGATCCGCTCCAGGTCGAAGCCAATCCGGTTCGGCGCGGCCGACTCCAGCGAGTACAGCGACTCGCCCTTGGAGGAGACGATGCCAGCACCGTAGATGCGCAGGCCCTCGGCGGTGTTGATCAGGCCGAACTCCACCGTGTACCAGTACAGGCGGGTCAGGTTCTGCAGCGCATCCGGGCCGATCGCGTGGGCTTTGACGCCACCGCGGCCATAGGCGGCCATGTAGTCCGCGAACACCGGGTTCATCAGCAGCGGCACGTGGCCGAACAGGTCGTGGAACAGATCGGGTTCTGCGATGTAGTCGATCTGGTCCGGGCGGCGGATCCACCAGGTCACCGGGAAGCGGCGGTTGGCCAGGTGATCGAAGAAATCGAGCTCGGGCAGCAACCCTTCCACCCCGACCAGAGTCCAGCCGGTGGCCGCGCCCAGCACTTCGTTGAGCTGGTCGAAGCGCGGAATCATGTGCTCACTCATGCCCATCTCGTCCTGGGCATCGAGGAATTCCTGGCAGGCGCGGCCGACCAGCAGCTCGCGCTGGCGCTGGTACAGGGTGCTCCAGGTGGCATGGTCGTCGGCGCTGTAGCCGTCCCAGGGCTGCTCCACCACGGCAGTGGTATAGACCGGCACGTAACCCTTGTCGGTCTGTTGGTGTTCGACGCGGCGCGGGTTGGCTTCCATGGCGGCAGCTCCTGAAGGGAATAGATAAGCGCATGGTAGGAAGCCTGCCACGCAACAGGTGTGCGTAATTGCGCTGTCAGCCGGTCATGACGCAATATTGTTGCGTCCATTCAATGGTGCGGGGCAACAAAGATGGCGTCGGTGAATCTTGATCGCACGGATCTGCGGCTTCTGGTCGAAATCCAGCAGCATGGCCGCGCCACCAACGCTGAACTTGCGGCGCGGGTGAATCTTTCGCCGTCGGCCTGCCTGCGGCGGGTGCAGCGGCTGGAAGCGGAAGGCGTGATCGCCGGTTATGGCGCACGGCTGGAGCCACGCGCGATTGGGCTGGGCCTGCAGGCCTTCGTGCGCGTGCAGTTGTCCAAGCACGGGCAGGCGGCGATCGATCATTTCGTGCAGGCGGTGCAGCTATGGGACGAAGTGGTGGCCTGCCATGCGCTGACCGGCGACATGGACTATCTGCTGCAGGTCTACGTACGCGACCTGGACCACTTCTCGGCATTCCTGCTCGACAAGCTGCTCAACGCAGCCGGTGTGGCCGACGTCAATTCCAGCTTCGTGCTGCGCACGGTCAAGGAGTTCCGCGCCCTGCCGCTGTCGCAGCTGGGGCGGTAAAGGCGCTTCCTTCTCCCGTTGGGAGAGGGTGCCCCGCAGGGGCGGATGAGGGTAGGCGGCGAAGCCCAATTGAGTCCGAAACAATCCGCTTCGCCTGTACCCTCACCCCAACCCCCGCTCCGCGCCCCGGCCCTCGCGCTGGCGCGAGGGCGTTCGTGAGCCAGCGAACCAATGGTTCGCAAGCTGCCTCTCTCACCCCGCTAGGAGAGGGGCTTCAAACCTCAACGCGCGGGCGCGCTGCAGTTCTTCTCGACGCCACGCAGCTTCTCGATGCGGCTGCGGCTGTCCTGGCAACGCTGGTGCGCTTCGGCCTGCACGGCAGCAGCGCGTGCATCGGCATTGCGCGCGGTGGTTGCGCGCGCTTGCTGCAGGCGGGCAATACCAGCACGGATCTGCGGCATCGCGGCCATCGCTGCCTTCTCGCCTTCGAGGATGGCGCGGCCACGCTGCTCGAAATCGGCTGCGCCGATGTCCAGTACCGCCGGGCGGATCACCACGTCGGCGCGTGCCAGTTCCTGCTCACCCAGGCGCTGGCCCATGATGGTGATGGACTGGCCCACCGCACCCAGCAGGCCGGTCGGGCGTTGGCCGGTGGCGCGGCTGGAGATATCCACTGCGATAACGAATTCGGCACCCAGCTGCTTGGCCGCATCCACAGGCACCGGGCTGACAACGCCGCCGTCGACATAGCTCTTGCCGCCGATGATCACCGGCTCGAACACGCCGGGGATGGAGCTGGAAGCCCGCACCGCCTGGCCAACATTGCCACGCACGAATACCGCGCGCTCACCGGTTTCCAGCTGCGTGGCGACCGCTGCGAATGGCTTCTGCAGCTGCTCGGCGCGCTTGTTGCCGACCTGCGCGTTGACGTAGTCCTGCAGCTTCTGGCCTTGCACCAGGCCGCCGGAGAACAGGCGGATATCGCGGATGCTGGCTTCATCCAGCGCGACCGCCTTCTGCTGCATCTGGAAGGCGTTCATGCCGCTGGCATACAGGGCACCGACCACGCTGCCGGCGCTGGTGCCGGACACCACCACCGGCTCGAAGCCGTTGGCCTCCAGCATCTTGATCACGCCGATGTGGGCGAAGCCCTTGGCCGCGCCACCTCCCAGTGCCACGCCGATCTTGACCGGCCTTACCGGCGTGGTCGGCTGTACCGCTGCTGGCGGAGTGGGCTTGGTGTTTTCGCCGCCACAGGCTGCCAGCAGGCCAAACAGGGAGAGGGACAGCAGCAGACGGGCGTTGCGCGCTTTCATGATGAACAGGGGGTATTGGAAAGGGCGCCAGCATAGCGCTTTGTGTCGGCGAGGCACGTTGCGGCAAGCGGAGCTGTTTAGGTGGGGCTGCGATTCTGGTTCAGTGTGCCGAGGAGTGAGCTCGTCATCCTCGCTTGCGCGGGAATGACGAGCCAAGAGCCGGGAGCCAGGGCCCGGATTTACGCTGGAGCTTTGCTCCAGCCAGCAATCAGAACTTGTTGTCTCCATCCAGCAAGCGGCCCAACCCACCCAGCACCGAGCCCTCACCGCGGCTCTGCCCACCGCCCTGCGGTGCGGCGGCATACATGCGGCCAGCCAGGCGCGAGAACGGCAGCGATTGCAGCCATACCTTGCCGGGGCCGGTCAGGGTGGCCAGGAACACGCCTTCGCCACCGAAGAACATGCTCTTCAGGCCGGCCACGCGACGCACGTCCATGTCCACGCCGGCGTGGTAAGCCACCACGCAGCCGGTATCCACGTCGATGCGCTCGCCTGCGGCCAGTTCGCGTTCCACCACGCAGCCGCCAGCGTGCACGAACACCCAGCCGTCGCCTTCGAGCTTCTGCATGATGAAACCTTCGCCACCGAACAGGCCGGTCATCACCTTGCGCTGGAAATGCACGCCGACCTGCACGCCGCGCGCGCCGGCCAGGAAGCTGTCCTTCTGGCAGATCAGCTTGCCGCCGTGCTGGTCCAGCTTCATCGGGATCACGGTGCCGGGATAGGGCGCGGCGAAGGCGACCTTGGCCTTGCCGCTGCCGGTGTGGGTGAACACGGTGGCGAACAGGCTCTCGCCGGTGATCACGCGCTTGCCGGCCGACATCAGCTTGTCCATGAAGCCGCCGCCCTGACCCTCGTGGCGGCCGTCACCGAACACGGTGTCCATCTGTACCGTGGAATCCTTGAACATCAACGCGCCGGCCTCGGCAATCGCGCTTTCGCCCGGGTCCAGTTCGATTTCCACGAACTGCATCTCATGCCCGATGATGCGGAAGTCGATATCGTCGGCTCGGTTGCCCCTGCCGCCCACCGGCGGCGGCATCGGTGGTGGGCTGGCCTGGCCGCCGAAGTCGGCGATCTCGGTCACCGCCTGCCAGCCCTGCATGCCCTCGCGCCAGGCCAGTGCCTGGCGGCTGCCCTGGGCAAAGCGGCGCGCTGCCTCGTCGTCCATCGGGCCGACGCGGTCGGCTTGGCCGGGAATATGGAAATACCACTGGGTCATGGCAAGGTGCCTGGGCAGGAAGGAAGCCCCAAGTCTATGCGGCGGAAGGGCGCGATACCCCTGACAGGCGTCATGCTGCTGAATACCTGAACGATTGCGATACGAATGTTGTACTGCAACAATTCCGTGCTAGGCGCAGTTCCCCATTCCTCCTCAACAGGCCCTTCTCCGCCATGTCCCCGACCCGTACCGTCCGCCGCCGCCTGCCGGCAGCGCATCCGCTGTTTGTCGCCGTTCTCGCCGTACTGCCACTCACCGCTGCCGCGCAGGATGCGACCCCGGCCCAGAAGGAAGCCGCCACGCTGGATGCGGTGAAGGTCACCGCCGCACGCAAGGTGGAGAACATCCAGGATGTGCCGGTGTCGATCAGCACCGTCAGCGGCGAGAAGCTCGACGCGCTGGCCTCCGGTGGTACCGACGTGCGTTACCTGTCCGGCCGCGTGCCCAGCCTGAACATCGAATCCTCGTTCGGCCGCGCCTTCCCGCGCTTCTACATCCGCGGCTACGGCAACACCGACTTCCGTCTGAACACCTCGCAGCCGGTCTCGCTGGTGTATGACGACATCGTGCAGGAAAACCCGATCCTCAAGGGCTTCCCGATCTTCGACGTCGAACAGGTGGAAGTGCTGCGCGGCCCGCAGGGTTCGCTGTTCGGCCGCAACACACCGGCCGGTGTGGTCAAGTTCGACTCGGTGCGCCCGTCGCAGGAGTTCGAAGGCTACGGCAAGGTCGGCTACGGCAGCGACAACCTGTGGAACGTGGAAGCCGCCGTCGGCGGCGCGCTGAGCGCGCGCTGGTCGGCACGTGTGTCGGCCTTGTACCAGCGTCGCGACGACTGGGTGAAGAACACCGGCACCGGTCCGAACGACGGCCTGGAAGGCTATGACGAATCGGCCGTGCGTGCGCAGTTCCTGTACGAAGGCGACAACTTCGAAGCGTTGCTGGGTGCGCACAAGCGTCACCTCAACGGTACCGCGCGCCTGTTCCGCGGCAACATCTTCAAGAAGGGCAGCAACGATTTCGTGCCCGGCTTCGACGAGAACAAGGTCTCGATCGACGGCCTCAACCACTCCGAGCTCGACAGCAGCGGTGCCAATGCGCGCCTGAGCTGGGACCTGGGCAACTACAAGCTGTCCTCGATCACCGGTTACGAGACCGTCGATACTTTCAGCGTCGGCGACATCGACGGCACCTCCGGCCCATACTTCACCGCTGACGTACCGTTCGCCTCCGAGACCGCCGATGGCATCCCCAGCCACTCGCAGTGGACTCAGGAGCTGCGTCTTGAATCGCAGAACGAAGGTCCGTTGAACTGGCAGGCCGGCGTGTTCTATTTCAAGGAAGACTACGACGTCGACAGCGTCAGCTACGACAGCACCAACGGCAGCAAGCAGGACGGCTTCCAGCGCATCAACCAGACCAATGATGCCTGGGCGGTATTCGGCGGCCTGAACTTCCAGGCCACCGACAAGCTGGAACTGCGCGCTGGCGTGCGTTACACCGTCGACAAGAAGGACCTGAAGGTCAAGGATTACTGGAACACTGGTTTCTCGCCGTGCGTGCTGTCGGCCAAGTGCGATCTCGCCGGTCTGCTCGCCGCGCAGCAGGCGGCGTTCGCTGCCGGCGATGCGGTCGATCCCTACCTGTCGGCCTCGACCAAGGACAAGAAGTTCAACTGGGACTTCTCGGCAACTTACGCCGTCAATGACACGGTCAATGTCTACGGCCGCGTCGCTACCGGTTTCCGTGGCAGCTCGATCCAGTCGGCGGGTGCGTTCAACAACAAGACCGTCGCTGATCCGGAAACCGTGCTGTCCTTCGAGGCTGGCGTGAAGGCCGATTTCTGGGACAACCGTGCGCGCTTGAACGCCAGCGTTTACCACTACCGGGTCAAGGACCAGCAGCTGACCGCCGTGGGCGGCGCCGGCGGCAATGCCAACATCCTGCTCAATGCCGACAAGAGCGTAGGCCAGGGCTTTGAGCTGGACCTGCAGGCCTATCTGACCGACAACCTGCTGGTCACCCTGGGCAGCGGCTACAACCACACCGAGATCAAGGATTCCGATCTGAGCGTGGCGCCGTGCTTCTCCTGCACCGTGACCAATCCGGTCGTCAACGGCAAGGTTCTGATCAACGGCAACGCGCTGCCGCAGGCACCGGAGTGGACCCACAACATGACCGCGCGCTGGTCGCTGCCGCTGGCCGATGGTACGCAGCTGTATGTGTTCACCGACTGGGCGTACCGCAGCGAAGTGAACTTCTTCCTGTACCAGTCCAAGGAATTCACCGGCAAGTCGCTGCTGGAAGGCGGCCTGCGCGTGGGTTACCAGTGGAATGACGGTGACTACGACGTGGCGCTGTACGGCCGCAACATCACCAACCAGATCCGCGCCACCGGCGGCATCGACTTCAACAACCTCACCGGCTTCATCAACGAGCCGCGTCTGTGGGGTGTGGAGTTCAAGACCCGCTTCTAAGCGCAGGTCTGCAAGTAGAACGCAGAAGGCGCGGAGCAATCCGCGCCTTCTGCGTTTCTGTAGTGGCGCGCCCAGCGCGGGCCGACGGCGGGGGGGCGGACCGGGGAGGGCCGGGCCCGCGGGGGGGGGGGCGGCCCGGGGCAA